>JAYSQO010000111.1:0-3130 GCA_043721535.1 Bdellovibrio sp.
ACAGTCACAGTGGGTGCTGGTGGTTCAGGTGCTGGCGGCACAAGTTCATTTGGTGCTTTTGCCTCTAGTACTGGAGGTTCCCTTGGAAACAGTGGAAGCACTAACGCCGTGGTTGGAGGCCAAGGGGGCATTGGTTCCGGTGGCGATATCAACCAGCGCGGAAT
Organism: Bdellovibrio sp.; assembly: GCA_043721535.1. Classification (GTDB taxonomy): domain Bacteria; phylum Bdellovibrionota; class Bdellovibrionia; order Bdellovibrionales; family Bdellovibrionaceae; genus Pseudobdellovibrio. The sequence continues at coordinate 165 of JAYSQO010000111.1, forward strand.
GCCTGGAGGATCAGGTTTCACTGGAACTAATCAACCTGGCGGAGTCGGCGGAAGCACGAAGTTTGGCGGGGGAGGACTTCCTTCGCTAGGAGCTGGCGGCGCTGCCTACACGAACAGTGGGAGCGGTGGGGCGGGAGCTGCAAGTAGTATTAGTCCAGCCGGTGCTGGCGGCGCAGGTATTGTTATCATTTGGGAGTATCGTTAATTTTTAATTGAGTCCGTGACGATCAATGATTCATGTTGTGAATGTTTTTTGGATCTATGTCATGCTTTTTAGCTACTGTGGCTATCACGCCCACTTCTTCGACTTTTTTTAAAATTTACATTTTAAGTTCTTCAGAAAATTTACTTTGTCTGCCCATGGTCACTCCGTGTTAATGTTTTAACAAGCACACCTTACACGATGTGTCCCGTTTTTCAAACTATCTGCTTTATATACGGGGTCAGTAGGGTAGGATCTTCTGGCCACGGGTGTTTGGGATAGCGAGCTTTTAATTCTTTTCTAACATCTAAATAGCTATTTTTCCAAAATAATCCCAATTGGTTTGTGATTTGGGCTGGGCGCATATTCGGAGCTAATAATTCAAGTGTGAATGACATATTGATCGGACTGGCTAACTGCGGAGTTTCATTCCAACCAAAAGCATCTTGAATTTTAAGTGAAATCAACGGTGCTTTTTCATCTGTGTAATTCACTTTGATGGTTTTGCTGTTAGGAGCTTTAATTGAATCAGGTAAGGCTTGCAGAAAACCATTTAAATTATCGTCGAAAATTTGATGAATTAAATAAAATAAATCACAATTTAAAAATTCTTCAAATTGGCTATAGTATTCTAGAATTGTTTCACTGATTACAGTTTTCCAATTCAATAATTGATGTGTTTGCTGTTCGGATAGTTTGAGCTGAGATGATTTTTTAATAAGAAAATTGATCTTATTCGATAAGTTTTCATATTGATGATGCAGTTCAAAAAAAACAGTGGGATTTTTAATAAATTCTGACTTCCAGATTTGGTTTAATTCATTTTGCTTGATAGGAACTTTTCCATAATCCGCAATAACTAATGACCCAAAGACTTTTTGTTCTAGTTTGTAGAAAGTCTTCTTTAACGAATCAAATTCAATACTGACTTTGGTTTCAGAGAAATCTTGAAATAGTTTTTGCGCTAAGGCCTTATCAAAGCCAATCGATGCTGTGATTGTCGTTGAATCCAGATGGTTTTCTTTGCCAGATAAGGCAATTAAATAATCCGATGCTGTTGATGTAGATTGATTTGATATCACAATACCGCGGCCGTTCAGCGAAACTCCAGTTGTTTTTGATTTTTTAAAAATCACTTTTTCTGGAAAATTTTGAATATAAGACCTGATCGCATCATTTAAAAAGTTTTGGCTGTTTTCAGTTTGGCTTTTTGCTGTGGGTCGTAATTGTTGGTAAAGCTTTTTTTCTTGAAAAGAAAAACGACTTTCATCTGTTAAAACATGAAAGTCTGATTCATTAAGCTTTTGGGCCTCTTCGATTTGTTTTTCAAATTGACCCTGATCAAGACGGGTCACCAAAACAGAAGCTAAATGTGGATATTGATTTTTTAACGATTCATGCAGTACAGCTAATTCAGCAGAAACTGAAGAACGACTGATTCTTTTTCCTAAGTCAGTCAGATTTTCATGGGTGTCTAAGAGATTCCATCGTTTAAGTTTACTGATCGCAGTATTGATTTGTAATAGCGAAGGTTTAGTTAGCCATGAAAACGAATGGATACTGTCGACCCCAAGTTGTTTTAACTTAAGAATTTCATAAATTAAATTTGTACTTAAGATGTCAGGTTCGGATTGTTTCTTCATCGATCGTTCATCGACAGTATGCCAGAACCTAAAACAAACACCATCTTTTTCACGGGCCGCACGTCCTGCACGTTGTGTGGCCGAAAACTGTGATATGCGACTTAGTTTTAATCCAGAAAAACCGATTTTAGCTTCGAAATCTTTTACTTTTTCTAAACCAGAGTCAATCACGCAATCCACACCTTGAACTGTCACTGATGATTCGGCCACATTCGTGCTTAAAATGATTCGTCTATGATTTTTAGCTGTGATAATTCTTTTTTGTTCATCCAATGAAACAGATCCATGCAGAATTTCAATTGCTGTTTCTGTATGAAATAAATTTTCAATTGTTTTTTTGAATTTAAGAATTTCACCTAGCCCAGGTAGAAATATAAGAATGTCTTTTTTTGTTTTTTTAAAAGTATTCTGTAAAACATGCAATAGATCTTTATGAAAATCATCATCACATTTCAATTTCTGTGTTTTTTCATGATAAATAATTTCTAACGGGTAGGGTTTATGATCAATATCGTAGTTGTGGCAATCACCCAGATATTGTTTAAGTTCATCAACATGAAGTGTTGCAGACATAATAACTAAGTTGAAATTTGTATCTAAAATATATTTTTCATAGGCTAAACCTAATATCAGATCAATCTGGGATGATCTTTCATGAAACTCATCAAGAATTAAAGTGTGTATACCCAACCAAAATTCAGGATCGTTCAGTCTTTGTAAAAATAAACCCTCAGTCATAAATAAAAGCTGGGTTTGATCGGTCATACGAGATTCAAATCTAACCTGATAGCCAACTTCATGACCTAAGGTCCAATTATTTTCACTGGCAATGCGATCAGCAGCAGCTACAGCCGAAATTCTTTTAGGTACAATAACGATTATTTTTTTTACAATTTTATTTTTTAAATTTTGTTCTAGCAAAGCAGCTGGGAATCGGGTTGTCTTCCCTGATCCAGGCGAGGCCGTTAGAATCAATGGTTTTTGTGACTGTAAAAGCTTTAGAACATGATCTAAATGAGAATCAATCGGCAGAACTATTTTCATTTAGATTTATTTGTTCCTGTGTCTGGGTATATCATTAGCATAAATTCAGCTTTATCGCAAGAAGATGAATTAATACT
>JAYSQO010000112.1:0-20361 GCA_043721535.1 Bdellovibrio sp.
AGCCTTCCCAGCGCAACGGCTCAGCTAAAGAGGCCTCTGTTGCCTTTAACAACTTAAGACCACAATTAGTCATTGTTGACCCTGATTTTTCAAACGGTGGCGGTTTAGACTTTGTCAGTACTTTGTGTGAGTCTTCACAAAAAACACCAGTCATTATTGTGTCATCAAACCCAAATACAGAAAAAATCACTCAATTTCTTGATTTAGGAGCGAGCGATTTTATGACATCGCCGTTTGTACCTATGGAATTTTTAGCCCGCGTGCGTATGCAGTTACGATTACGAGATACTCAGGAAGAACTACTAGCAACAAACCAAAAACTACAAGAGCTGATTGAAATTGATGATCTGACCGGTTTATTTAATACACGATCTTTATATTCAAAATTAGAATTCGAAATTGAACGGGCTGCGCGGTTTAAGCGTCCTGTAACTGTAGTCATGATGGATATGGATAAATTTAAAAATGTAAATGATGGTCATGATCATTTATTCGGAAGTTTTGTGCTTTCTGAAGTTGGTAAAATTATAAAACAAAATACACGAACAGTTGATATTCCTGCACGCTACGGCGGGGATGAATTTTTAATTGTGCTTTCAGAAATTCCGTTAGCCGGTATTGAATTTTTCTGTGAAAGATTACGTCATCGTATTGAGCAGACAACTTTTCGCAGCGGGCCTGATTCTATCAAATTAACGGTTTCAATTGGGTTTGCAACTTTTGATGCCAATCAAGAAGTGATCCCTGCTAAAGAGCTTGTTCGCCGTGCAGATGCGGCACTATACGAAGCCAAAAATCAAGGACGAAACAAAGTTGTTACTTACCATCAAAGATTCGATCGCATGCATAAGATTGAAAAATCTTCGATCATTCAATTATTTGATAAAAAACACAAGACAGTCGCTTAGTTTTATGACATAGATTTGTCATGGAATTAAATCTGTCATGACTGTGCAACTTCATACAAGAATACAAAAGTCTCAATCAGCTGCGCGCTTTTCTTTTTTAGTGAGCCTTGTCGTTTTGTCGTTGAAATTTTTTGCTTTTTACAAAACTCAATCCACAGGTATTTTATCCGACGCACTTGAAACCATCGTTAATGTGGTGACAGCGGTTGTTGCCATCATTGTTTTAAAATATGCTTTGGAACCAGCAGATGAAGACCATCCTTACGGTCATGGCAAATTAGAATATTTTTCTGCAGCCTTTGAAGGCGGAATTATTTTATTTGCGGCTTTTGCTATTATTTTTGAATCTGTAAGGTCAATCGTACAAGGCCACGAAGTTCAAAATCTACAAATTGGTGTTATTTATATTATGCTGGCTTCAGTGATTAACGGAGTCGTTGGTCTTTATTTAGTGCGCGTTGGTCAAAGTCAAAATTCAGAAGCGCTTAAAGCCAGCGGGGCGCATTTATTAGCTGATGTGAAAACAACCGCTGGGGTTATTTTTGGTTTAGGTTTGTATCACTACACGGGCCTTCAGTGGATTGATTCGCTAATTGGCTTGTTAGTTGGGTTATGGCTTGGCTATGAATCAGTGCAAATTATTAAACGCAATGTCGGCGGTCTATTAGATCAAGCAGATTTAGCAAGCGTAAAAGTATTAGCAAAATGTATTCAAGCCCATTTAGTCGAAGGAATTATTGATATTCATAATGTCAGAATCATCAGATCTGGATCTTTTCATCATATTGATGCGCATATTGTGATTCCAGAATTTTGGGATGCTAAAACTGTTCATCAGGTTTCACATGAATATGAAAAAAAAGTTGTTGAGTCTTACAGGTACGAAGGTGAATTCGCATTTCACGCAGACCCTTGTTATCAAAAGTATTGTCGTGTTTGCACGGTCAAGGATTGCCCCGTCAGAATTCATCCATTCGTGAACAAAAGACTTTTAACAGAAGAACACATTATCAATGGTCCAAGGCACACTGAATAACTATGAAACGTCCACAAATTAATATTACAAGAACACTTCCGATTCAGACCCAGTACACACTGGCGCTAGATAATGAATATAAAGATATTGCCTTTAATGAAGAACGATCTCCACTGAATAAAAGTTATTGGCGAGAAAAAGTTTTCAATGTTAAACTTGATCATCCAGTCGATGTTGAAATTGGAACAGGAGCTGGAACACACTTTGCTTACCGTGCACAAAAACATCCAGAACGTTGTCTTGTGGGTTTAGAATTGAAATACAAACCGTTGATTCAATCAATTCGTCGGGCACAAGTTGCAGGATGTAAAAACGCAGCGATTTGTAGATACCATGCATTCAATTTAGATTTATTATTTGCTGAAGGTGAAATAAATAATATGTTTATTCATTTTCCTGATCCGTGGGTGTCGCCTAGAAAACCAAAAAATCGTGTTGTTAACCGTGTCATTCTTGATTGGATCTATAATATGCAAAAACCCGGATCTTATATCGAATTTAAAACTGATTCTCGGGAATATTTTTTATGGGCTTTAGATGAAATTAAACAATCAAAATACCGCACAGAATTTCAAACATTAAATTTGTATTCTGAAAACAATCAATATTTTGAAAATAATTTTTCAACGACATTTGAAAAAATATTTGTCAAACAAGGCATTGAAATTAATTACATTCGTTTGGTAAAAGATTAGCTACCAGTAGGTTGTCGAAACAGTCAGATCTTACCTAAAGCCCTATTTCACTAAGCCCTTGCTGCCAGGGCAGACACCATATTCCATCAATTTTTTTTGCTGCTGTTCCCATATGAAATAAGTAGGGCGTATATTTTTTCTTATAGTAATCTGAGAATATTTTTAGCGACCTGATGTCGTCGCTATGAAGATTGTCTGTAGATTTAACTTCTATGGGGAAAATCTCATTTTCCAGTTTTAAAATAAAATCTATCTCAGCCCCACCACGAGTTCGAAAGGTACTGATTTCAAAATTTTTATCAAAGGCTTTAGCAGAATGAAACAGCTGAGAAAATACAAGCTGTTCTGATAAAACACCCATTCTATCTTGTGTAGCTTCAAAATTAGCTATCATTCCATTATAAATACCTGGATCAAAAAAATAAAACTTCGGATGCCTAATCAAATCAGCTGTCTCTAAACAATCGGGCATAGGGAAAATCCTATAGCCAATCAAGGTATCTTCAAGAACTTCAAAATACCTTGCGGTGCTCTGCCTTGAAACCTTAGCTATCTTTGCAAGTTTAGAATAATCAATAAACTGCGCTACTTGGGTCAGTATTGCTTTTAAAAAACGACTAAACGACTCAAGATTTCTAGTCAAAGCTTCAGCTTGAATTTCCTCTTTCAGATAAAGCCCCGTGTACGAGCTGAGTAGTCTTTTAGACAGAGCTGCCTTTTCAGATAGATAAACTTCCGGCAACCCGCCATATTTTAAAAGTTTTTCTGTATCTATTTTATACTGAAATTCAGCAGCTATAAACGGCCCTAATTGATAATCAAAGACACGGCCAGGCATTAAATTCGCTCGTCCTTTTTTTAATTTTCGTGCGCTTGATCCGGTCAAATAAAAACGATGACCTTTTTTTTGATCGATTAAAAATTGGACTGTATTTAGAATACTTGGAATTCTTTGAACTTCGTCTATAAATATTTTTTTTGCAGCGGTTGAATCTAACAAGCCCACCAATGCTTTAGGGTTTGATGTGAACTCAAGAAATGTGTCTTGATTAGCTAGATTTATCTCTAAATCTGGTTTTAAATTTTGAATAAGTGTTGATTTTCCCGTTTGTCTTGGGCCTAAGAGTATAATACTTTTATGAGTATTATCAATGTTTTGAGATAATATTCTGTTAATCATATGGTCATATTATATGTAAATATGACCACTATGTACACATAATTTTTTATTCCGTTATTCAATATTTCAACGATTTTTTGGCGGTGTTGTTCTTTTGTATAGTTCTGATACACCCTTTTTGCCTATATTCGATTTTAAATCATTTAGACCGCTGGCACAGCCCTAGCATTGATTCAGATCAAGGAATCGTTTTGTTTGATTATGGGAAATCAATCCCACAAACTTTGGAACAGTATCAAAAAATCACCAGTAAGTTGTTGAAGCAGTCAGGTCTTGGTTGACGACAACTTGGCAGGATAAACGCAAAGTTAGATCTTTTTTATTTCTTTGTAAGGTTTCAATTTCAAGCTGGCTAGGCGTGCCCTGTGGAACAACAGTCATGGCACACTTAGAGCAAATTCCATCACCTTTACATGATGATGCCACTGGAACCTGATGATCTAATAAAACCTGCATCAGTTGGCTTCCTGTGGGTGCATCAATAGAAAGATTCTTTTGAGGAATTGTAATTCTTGGCATATAAATAAATTATGACAACTTCAGCAAAAGGTCACAAATATATTTTACTTGGTGCCAGTCGAGGTCTTGGTTGGGCTACTTATCAAGAAATTAAAATGCAAGAACCAGATTCTGAAGTTTTATTAGTATCACGTAAAATTGATTCTAAAAAAAATGAATTAAAATCTTTAACAGCAACGCATTCTTTTGATTTAACAAACTGGTCTAAGGATGATTCATTATTTAAAAAAATGATTGAATTTCAACCCAGTTATATTATTTATTTTGCTGGCGGTGGGCCACACGGTGATTTCGTCACAAAAAAATGGACTGATCATGAGTGGGCTTTAAAAATTAATTTTTTAACTCCGGCTCAGATGATCCATCAATTAGGACAAAATCAAAACGATTTTAAAAATTTAAAATCAGTGATCGTGACTGGGTCATCTATTGCTGAATCAAGCCCTGATCCACAAGCTGCCAGCTATTGCGCAGCCAAGCATGCGTTAAAAGGCCTTATAACTACGCTGCAAAAAGAAAATAAAACGGCATTTAAATTACATCTTTTTTCACCGGGCTATATGGAAACTGATTTATTGCCAGCCAACAGCCGACCTAGGTTAGAAAACAAGGCTGAAAAGCCCGAAAAAGTGGCGCATGAATTATATTTAAGTTTGATTAAATCATAGATTAAAACAATAAGCGTTAGTGGTTTTCAACTAAATAGATTAAGTTATAACAAATAGTAAGAATTAAAGAGGGTTTTTTATGTCGAATCAAAATATTGAAAATGTAATTATTGTCGGTTCTGGCCCTGCGGGCTTAACGGCGGCTGTTTATAGCGCTCGTGCGAATTTAAAACCTTTGATGATCGAAGGCGAAGAAGCCGGCGGACAATTAATGATTACGACTGATGTTGAAAATTATCCTGGCTTTGAACATGGGGTCACTGGCCCTGAATTGATTGCTGTCATGAGAAAGCAAGCGGAAAGATTTGGAACACGATTTTTAACTAGAAATGTGACTAAAATTGATTTTTCAGTCAGACCTTACAAAGTTTTTATTGGTGAACAAGTTCATTTAGCAAAATCAATTATCATTTCTACCGGCGCTAGTGCAAAATTATTGGGATTACCTAGCGAAAAACAATACATGAGTCGCGGTGTTTCAGCATGTGCTACATGCGACGGAGCTTTTTTTAAAAATGTTGAAGTGGCTGTTGTCGGTGGCGGTGATACGGCTATGGAAGAAGCCAACTTTCTAACACGATTTGCGAGCAAAGTTTTTGTGATTCATAGAAACGAAAGTTTTAAGGCCTCTAAAATTATGTTAGATCGCGCAAAAAACAATCCTAAGATTGAATTTATTATGAATTCTGCAGTTGAAGAAGTTTTAGGTGATGGCAAATCTATGAATGCGATTAAAATTAAATCGACAAAAACCGGTGAAGTGATGACTAAAAACTTACAGGGTTTATTCATTGCTATTGGTCATCAGCCCAATACAAAAGTATTTAATGGACAGCTTAAATTAAATGATGTGGGATATATCAAAACAAAACCAGGCACAACATACACAAATATTGAAGGTGTATTTGCATCTGGAGACGTTCAAGATCCTATTTACAGACAGGCGATCACTGCAGCCGGGACAGGCTGTATGGCAGCTATTGACTGCGAAAGATGGCTTGAAGCTCAAGGCAGCCACTAAGTAAAAATAGACAGCTAAGGACACAATGACTAAAAAACTCAGCACTTCAGATCTTATTCGAAAAATTGAAAAATTAACGAAGCAAAGAATTGCTGGCCAAGAAGTCGTGGCTTTAGATCAATTTCGTGATGCTAAAAATAAAATTCAACCGACAACAATTCTTGTTATTGAGGATGAAGAGACCCAAAGAAATTCTTTAAAAAGAATTTTAGAATCAGATGGCTATCAAGTTAAGTTAGCTGCAGATTCTGCGGAATTAACGTCAGTTTTAGATGAAGACCATGAAATTCATTTTATTATTATGGATGTAGGTCTTCCTTGGATTAATGGTTTTGAATTAGCGCAAATGATCAAAGAACATCGTGATCTTAAAAAAATTCCATTGGTTTTTTTATCAGGCCAATCGACTGACGAAGATTTACAAAAAGCCCGCGAAGTCGGGGCGTCAGATTATATTAAAAAGCCTTTTGATATAGACAAATTAAAAACAAGAATTAAAGAAATTTTTGCTGAACAAGAAAATAAATAAGTATCAAAGAATTTAAGATGTTTTTTTTAGTTTAGGTTGCTGTTGAACGTAGTTATTTAGCAACACTGTCAGTTTGCTCATCTGGTCATCGGATTGCTGTACAAAACGAATACGCTGAGTAATACCATCGCCGACAGTTTCGGCTTTTAATTGAACACGCGATATTAATGGATCAGACGATTTTTTATGAACTACAACTAAATCAAATATATTCCCGTAAAAATCAAAAGGCACGTGGTCTTCTAAAAGAGTACCAGTCAGCGAAATATTTTTAGAATAACTTCTAAAGGATTTACCTTTTTGATTGATCAATAAAACTTCAATTTTAAATTCATGCCGTTCAGCACGTCGATTGTAATGCTGCACTAATTTTTTGAAATTCAAATCAACAATCGCTGTATTTTTCAATGGTAAATTCTCCAAAAGACTGCCATCAAATTCTTGATCGACAACTTTAAAAGAAGCTTGAGTTTCAGGCTCTGTACTTATATTTGTCATCGATTTAGTGATCGATTTTTCTTTAGTTTCTTCCTGTTGTTCCCTGTTATGGCCTCTTGGAAAAATGATTTTTCGATTATCACTACTTAAGAATTCCTGAAGTGATTGCCAATTTTGCCAGCCTTCAGTCCAGATATAATAGCGGGTCATATCTTTTTCAGTCATTTTTTGAATTGTAGACTGCAGTTTATCAAGCGATAAAGGTTGAGACTGAATTTTAGTTAAGCTATCCAATATAATCCAAAACTTCATAGATCTTACTTTATCGGAATCTTTGCACAAACTTTTAAGTCTAGGTTGCGACTGTTAAAGTACTATAAAGAAGATTTCAAATAATAATTCTAGATATTTGTCTAGTAAACATTTAGTAGTAAAATAGACATACTTAGATCATGAAAAAAATATTTATCACAATGTGTTTATTAGTCATAGCATTTCCAGTTTTCGCAGCCACATCTTTTGGTGTTTTGATGGTGGTTAAGGGCAGTGTTAAAATTTTTAAAAAAGATGATACATCGACAGATGCTAGAATCAGTTCAAAAGTATTTCCTGAAGATACTGTCGTAACTGGCAAAGATTCACGAGCCAAGATTGTCATGAGTGATCGAAATATTATCAATGTTTTGCCAGAAACTAAATTACGTATTGATCAGTATATTAATAATGAAAAAGAAAAAAATGTCAGACTTAGTCTTATCCAAGGTAAAGTTAGAAATAACGTTGAGCAAAAATATGATAATGAAAAAAATAGATTTGAATTGAAAACACCAACAGCTGTCGCGGGCGTACGCGGAACACAATTTATTACAAGTTTTGATAAATTGACGAATAAAACCGAAATCGTAACCTTAAAGGGTGAAGTTGCTTTTCAAGGTTTAGATGTAACATCAAATAAATTGACAGAGCCCGTTGTCGTTAAAAAAGGTGAAACATCACAGAATCAAGAAGTGGGCGCTCCGCCAGCAACACCAACACGTATAGATCCCATTGAACTTAAAAAAATTGAAAATGAATCTGCTGTTCGTAAAGAACCTGTAACTGGTTTAGCGCCAGCAGGGACAGCGCCATCATCGCCGTCTTCAGGAGCAGACAATACGACTGTACCGTCGGATGATTTAAAGACTGTAGTTGACGACATTAAAAAAGGCGCAGCGGATACGACTTTAAATAATGCATTACCTGGAATTATAGATAAATCACCAGCAAAAGTTATAGTTACTCCTCAGCAGTAAAATAAACAGTAAAACGAAAGCGGTTGCACTAAATATGAGATACATTAATTTATTGATTTTAGTTTTAGCAGCCGTTCTTAGCGCACAATCACAGGCGCAGGTTGAAACATCAATGAGCCGAGCAGAAAGATTTTATAAATCTGGACAGTTTGAATCTTCATTGGCAGTTCTTAAAAAATTATCATCTGAAACTGATGATAAATCAGATATTTATTATTTAATGGGCCTTAATTACTACAAAACACAAAACTGTGAACAGGCTGAAAAACTGTTAGACCAAGTCACACGGTCTGAAACTTCACCGAAGGTTTCAAAAGCGTATCTTTATTTAGGACTGTGCCAGTACATACGAAAAGAATACGATAAATCAGTTAACAGCCTGGAATTATCATTAGATACATCAACGGATCCAAAACAGGATGCTCAAGTAGATAAAATAATCGAAAGAGTTTTGCAAGCACAAGCTCAAGCAGAAAAAAATAAATTAAAATACACATTAGGATTTGGAACAACTTATGCCTATGATTCAAATGTGCTAAGTGTTGCAGAAACTGATAGAAGCTTAAAAGGTAATGTGCTGAATGTGGCCGTGTTTGGGTCGTATAAGGCTTACACCGACGAGACTAGCACTTTAGAGCCTATTATTTTTTTATCAGACAATATAACTTATACCTCTAAGTTTGAAGAAAGTGATTATTTGCAATCTGCTGACGCGACACAGTTATTGGTGTCGACACCATATAAAACAAAATTTACAGAGGGAAACAACGATATTTCATTCAACATAGGCGTGTTCTTTTTGCCAAATAGTAATGAACGACGAAAGTTGGCTATTGAATCATTTTTTCTAAAAGAAAATTTGACCTATTACTTAAGCGCACACAATACTTTAGCTGTTAAAATTGTCGGTGGGTATGATCATTCAGAAGTCGAATTCAGTGATGAAGAAGACAACCAGACAGCTTTAAAAATTGATTTTTCAGTAGGTGTTAGAAGCTATTTAGAGAACGCGAAAAATCATATGATGTCAGGTGATGTAGGATTTTTAATTAACGACGCAGAAGGCGACGATGCTAAGTACAGAAAACTATATGCAACAGTAGGATATTCTAAACCACAGTTTTTTAAAACGAATGAAACTATCAAAATTAACTACTATAAATCTGACTATATTAAATCAGAATTAAATCGCACGGATACTAACTACAATTTTTCATATTCATTGGCAGCAGATCTTACAGAAAGATTATCTTTAAGTGGATCACTTTCTTATTCAGAAAGCAAATCAACAGTTGATGAATATGACTACTTTGATCATACAGTGGGTTTGCAACTGTTTTACTTCACACAGTTCTAGTTTTAATTAAATTATTTAGTTTTATATTCACAAACACCATCCCAATCTGGATGAGGCGGTTCGTTGATAAAATCGACGGATCTTTTTAAGTAAAGTTCACACAAAAAATCATTTGGTTTTTCTTTTAAAAGACTTTCAAATGCAAAACGAGATTCAGCAAAGTTTTTCATCTGAAATTTCTGGAGCGCCAAATGATATTGATCCAGAAATTTAAAATCACTATAATGATTTTTTTCATCTAGCAAAACATAGATTCTAACTGGTTTAGTTTTGCCTTTTACACGCACTAGATCAGCTTCTTGGGCGATATATTCATTTTTGACGGCATTATATGTTGTTTCTGAAATAAGAATTTTTGCATCATAATTTTTAGTCAAACCTTCAAGTCGTGAAGCTAAATTCACTTCATCACCAATGACTGTGTAACTTTGAATTTGATCCGAACCGATATTTCCTGCAACCATATAACCTGTATTTAAACCGATACCAATTTTAATTTCTGGCCAACCACGCTTAGCAAAGTCTGTATTTAGTTTACCCAAGTGGCTTAAACATTTCAAAGCTGCTTTGCAAGCCTTTTGCGGATGATCAGGGTAATTAATCGGAGCACCGAATAAAGCCATAATCGCATCACCCATAAATTTATCTATAGTGCCTTGTGTTTCAAAAATGGTTTCAGACATCGGTGTTAAGTACTTATTTAATAGTAAAGACAATTCTTGAGGATCCATTTTCTCTGAAAAATCTGTAAAGCTACGAATATCAGAAAAGAAAACAGTCATATTTAACTTTTGACCTTTAAGTTGTAAATTATCCTGATTTTTTAGAATTTCATTTACAATTTCTTTCGATACGTATTTAGAGAATGTATTTTTAATTTCTTGTGATTTTCTTGTTTCAAAGAAATAAATATAAACTAAATAAACAAAATAGGTGATTGCTGTATATAAAAATATCGTTGAAAGTAAAGTAAACTGAATATTTTTTTTAAAGTAGTATTCAGCCGCAAAGTAGATAGCAAGATTAAGTACTGCAAATATACCTGAAGCTATTAGTAAGTTGGAATATAAAAACGTTATTGTTAGTACTGCAACAATTGTTAAAAGTGCAGCGGCATAATATAGAAAATCATTTTTAGATGTTCTCATGAAATTATTCTTAAAAAAGTTTTCCAAAATTGATAAATGCATTTCTGGCCCGGGAAAATTAACATTAACCGGAGTGTTTCTTAAGTCGTAAATTGCTGTCGCGGTTGCTCCTATAATTGCAGTTTTATTTTTCAAGAACTGTAATCGTGCTACTTCAAAGGGTTTACCGTTTAGTTTTACACTAATTTTTTCAGGATTATTGTATAAATCTCTTGCTGAAACATATGGTAAGCTATTGGTACTGCCGTAGTAGTTAATTTTGATTAAACCATATTCATCAATAGGAACGGAATAGATTACTTTTTGGGTATCTATACTAATTATATTCAAGTAGTCGATAGCTTTTGTATCCTTCACTTTTTCTAGTTTAAAATAGGCTTGGTAGTTATTCGCAGTTAAAAAACTTTGTAAAGCCAGTGAAGGAATATAGCTTGTATTAGTGCGATTACCTGCGCGATAGACGAGTGGGTAGTTTCTAACCACTCCATCTGCCATATCTGGTTCAGAATTAAAACTTGCCGTGTAGATAGCGCGCTTCTGGATAAGATCAACGTTTGGTATCCAAGATGAATAATGCCTTATAAGTAAGTTAGGAATATCTTTTTTGAATGTTGATATTCTATCTAATTCAGATAGTTCTTTGTATTTACTAATACTTTCTAGTATATGGGTTGTCTGGGTCATATTATCAATGAGAAACTGATCATTTTTAGTCAGCCAAGTAGAGCAGTAGTTATAGACGGCATAATTAATCAAAGTATTAAGTCGATTATTTTGATACGAATTAATCGTATTTAAATCTTTAATTCCCGTTGCAATTTGAAAATCACTTTCAGTTGATTTTTTTACTATACCAAAAATTTTATTTAGAGGCTGACTAAAATCAAGCTGTTCAAATTGGTTATTTTCTTCGAGCTGTTTTTCAGAAAGCAAATCATCATTGTCATCAGTGACAACTTTTTGATCAAGAACGCTAATGATGTCTTGCCCTTTATTAAAAAGGAAGGCTTCTGTGTAGCAGTAATCTTGATAGGCCAGTGAATTCGTAATGTTTTCATTTCCGAACGTACCTAATATTATTTTCGAGTTGTTTTCTTCAATAGTTTTTGCAAATTCTGAATCAGCTTTTTGATTTTCGGATTCAGAAAATATAATATCAAAGCCAATAGCTTTTATTCCGCTTGCCAGTGCATTTTTCGTGATTTGATTAATGACTTCTCGGCTCCAGGGCCATCGGCCAAGTTCTTGAACGGACTCCTCATCAATAGCTATCAGAACAGAATCACTTTTATTTAAATATGAATCATCATTCTTTTTATTTTTAAAAAAGCCATCATAAATTTGATTATTAGTTCGTGTTAGTAGTGAAATTTGAATTTTGGGATCTTTAACCTGAACATAACCAAGCATGCCGCCCAAAACAAGCAGCAGAACAGATAAAATAAGTCCATAGGTGCGGATTTTCATTAACTGGCTTTGATGATATCTTTTTTAAGAACGAATGGTAAAAAGTTTTTTAGCGCTAACTTGTCTTGTTCAGTTTTAGTTACGAACTTAAGATTCGTTGCATTTTCAACTTTTGCTGCAATTTTCATTTTTCGATCTTGATCTGTGGATTTATTTATAAGGACAACTTCGATTTCTTGAAAAAAGAAATCTTCGGGGATTGGACCTTTGACTTCACAGTTGTCCATATCAAACTTTGACGTTTTAGATCTGTAGATGTTGCCTTTTTTATTCATTAATACGATTTCATATAAAGATTTTTCAGATTTTGAAATCGTTTTTTCAACGGCCTTTTGTGTCTTGAGATCAGCAGGCTTCATTTTAATTTGACTTGATTGATTTTTATCCTGTGAAGGACTGTTCATCAAGTTTGTCATTGCTGAAAAAGGTGAATCGTTAGACTGAATAAAATCACTCAGCTTTTTCCATGTTGGCCAGTCAGATCGCCACACAAATAAATTCTTAATGTCCTTAGATTTCATTTTCATGATTGTTAGTTGTGCTTGTTCTGAAGTCATAGCTTCAGTTTTCATTTTTGATTGCGGATCATAGAAACACCATAAAACTTTGTTTTCCATGACCTTTTATCGGAAAATTCCTGTTTTCAAACGAGTCTTAATTTCAATTTTTAAGACCCGACGACAGACTAGATTAGCTAGTTTCCAGCTTCAGCTTTTTCTTTAGCGGCGGCTGCTTCTTCGGCTTTTTTGCGGGCCTCTTCAGCTAGACGTTTGGCCTCAGCAGCAGCCTCTTCTGCTTTTCGGCGTTCGTTTTCTTCTGCCTGCTGTTTAATGCTTTCTTTGGTGTCTGCATTAGTCGTTTGAGTCAGTGTGTTTAATTCTTTAAGTTTCTTTTGTAAAGCTTCACTTCTTCGTTCAGCACTGACATCTGCAGCAGACTTTTCACGGCCTTTTGCACTTTTGCTCACGGCCTCTTTGATTTGCTGACCACGAGCATTTTGCAGAGCTTCTTCGGCTCTATCATTTCTGTTTATACCCTTAGTGTGATCAGCTTTGTCTTTGAGTTTATTCTGGTCACGATCTTCACTTTGACCCATTGGATTCGAAGAAGAATCTATAGCACTTTGTGACTGCGAACTTTCTGATTTTTGTTCAGGCGAAACTGAGCTTGATCCAGATTTTGAATCTTTTTGTAGCTGTTTAGAAGACTGATTTGTTTTGAGTTCTTTATCAGCTTCTATTTTAGAATCTGTTTTTGATTTAACATCGGCTTCTTTAAAAACTTCGCGTTCCGATTTAATTTTTTCAATATCTTCGCGACTAAAACTGGCGACTTCTATTTTTTTCTGAGACGCGATGAACTGAATTTTTTGCTGTGGACGAACTAAAGCACCGTTGGCTTCAGAAGCCTTTATAGCATCTGGTGAATTGATTCGAACATCAACGATACCTTCAGTAACAGAAGTGCTTGAAAGACCTGATTCATAACCAACTGTGAATATTGTTCCGCGCACACCGGCAACTATACCTGGCGTTTTAACACGGTAGGTGTTTTTTGCTCCGTCGTACTTCTGGCGAACAGTTGATTGTATTTTTCCATAGTCAATATTGAATTCTGCATTTTTTTTATTTTCTGCCGGTTTGTAAATGTATTCGGTGATTGAAACTTTTGTTTTTGGATAAATATCGATTTGATTTGAATCGACTAAACGAACACGGGCTGCCGCATTTGATGCTGTTTCAATTACATCTGATTTGTAAACAGCATCGTTGTTTTGGGCTTTCACTAATGTTAATTTGTTATTTATAAGACGGTTAATGGTGACATCACCGCGTACAAACACGAATTTTCCAGCAGAAATTTGTTCTGCATGGGCTGTTGTTAAAAATGAAATAAATATGGTTACAAGAATAAAAATAGAGGACAGTTTCATAAGCACCCCTTAGCCTTACTCATTAAATCCTACCTGAGAATCTAAAAACTATAAATTGATTGATAAATTTTCTAAAAATGAGACAGTGAATTGAACCATATTAAGAATTAACTTGCGAGGTCATATGCAAAATTCATCTGAACAGAATAGATCACTTTCATTTATTGCTGCATTAGCGCTGGTGATAGGAACCATGATTGGGACCGGTGTTTTTCTTAAAGCCGCCATTATGTCACAAACAGTCGGGTCATCATATTGGGTTTTGATCGCCTGGGTTGTAGCGGGGCTTTTATCTTTAGCCGGTGCATTAACTTACGCTGAAATCGGTGCGTTGTTTCCACGCGCTGGCGGCGAATATGTTTATCTCAAAGAAGGCTACGGCGAACTTATTGCTTTTTTATATGGATGGCAAAGATTCTTAATCAGTTCGCCAGGAACAATTGCAGCTTATGCCGTGGGTACGGCGACTTTTGCGACCTCATTTTTAAGTTTAGAAATGATCGGCGGACGAACAGCTTTGGCCATTTATGTGATTTTATTTTTCTCTGCATTGAATTGCTTAAATGTACAGTTCGGCGGGCGATTGCAAAGTATCATGACTTTATTAAAAGTTTTGATGATTGTATTTATTATCGGTGGAGCTCTATTTTTCTCACCAACTGCGGGCTTACACAATATGGGTTCATGGACGGACGCGAACTTTCCCGGGTGGAGCGCATTCGGTGCAGCGATGTTAGCAGCACTTTGGGCTTATGATGGTTGGAACAATATGCCCATGGTTGCCGGAGAAATTAAAGATCCACAAAAAAATATTCCACGTTCTTTAATTCTTGGAGTTTTATTTTTAGTGGGTCTTTATACTTTGATTCATTTTTGTTATTTTTACGCCTTACCATTTGCAGAAGTGGCGACTTCAAGTTCATCAACACTACCTGATGCCTTACCTGTTGCCGCAAAAACCGCAGCCACATTTATGGGGCAAAATGGAATTATGTTTTTAGGTATTGCGATGATGTTTTCAGCAGTAGGTGCTATGAACGGGTCTATTTTAACCAGTGCGCGTGTTCCTTATGCGATGTCTAAAGACAAACTATTTTTTTCGTCATTAGGAAATCTTCACAAAAAAACAAATTCACCTTATATTTCAATTATTATTCAGGCTATGTTGTCTGTGATTATGGCCTTGTCCGGTAGTTTTGATCAGCTAACAGATTATGTTGTTTTTGCATCGTGGATTTTTTATGCGCTGGTGGCCTATTCACTATTTATTTTTAGAAAAAAATTACCAAATGTAAATAGACCGTATAAAACTTTGGGTTATCCCGTAGTGCCGATTATATTTATAGTTTTAGCTAGCTTACTGTTGTTGAATACTCTGTGGACAAATACTCAATCATCGCTTTACGGTGTATTGATTATTGTACTGGGCATTCCATTTTTCTATTTAATGAAAAAGAATATAATCAGAATCTAGCCTGCTTTTCTCTTAATAGTACTTTCAATAAGTATACGTACGTATTTTTGAACACCTAAGCCAGAAAGCTGAGCTTGTTTTTTAATTTCATTTAAAAGTTTTTCACTTAATCTTACAGACAGGACTTTGTCTTTTTTTTCTTTAAGCTCAAACTTTACATTCTGCCATCCACCATCAGCTATAAAGTCACTAAGTTCTGTAGCTAGCGGATCATCTATCGTATTTTCAACTTTACTCACTTTTTTTGAGTTCTTTAATTTCTCTTTCATAAGCTTCCTCCTCTTTTCTATGGGTATATCTAGCACTGATTGGACGTATTAACTTATCATGTCCTTTCAATCTGAATGTAAAGGCTACTAACAAACACCTTTTAGAAATTTTTTCGTAGCCAATTGCTAAAAACCTTTCTTCTGCCTGCGAGTGTCTCAAGTCTGCCTTGATTAAAAGCTCTTGCTGAAAAAAATTTTCTATTTCACTAATAGAAATCCTGCTTTTAATTTTAGTTAAGTTGCCTAGGTCCCATTCAAAGCCATTATATTCTAGATATGATATTTTCATTGCTAGATCCTTGAGTATAACACATTTGTAGTTATTTTGTAGTACATTTGTATATGCTTAATTTGATTGAAGAATATGTGTTGTTCAGATGGATGTAGAGAGATAGTTTTCATAAAACTATCAACTAGCAATCTCTAGATCACATCCAAAGTAAACTTATTATTTTTGAGCTCATTTAGTTCCGAATATCGGACATGTAAGCTTCTGATCTAAATAAAAATCTAAACTTTTAAACAGCTGACGAAATGGCCAGCGCTTGTTTGTTTTAATTCTGGCTTTTGCACGCTACAGTTTTTATCTGCAATCGGACAGCGTGGATTAAAATAACAACCTGGTGGCGGCGCAATCGGTGATGGCACATCACCAGTAAGAATTGTTCGTTCAGCGCGTGGTTTAGGATCTGGAACTGGAATCGCAGATAGTAAAGCCTTTGTGTATGGATGCTGAGGGTTTTTGTAAAGTTCATCAGCATCGGCCATTTCAACAATTTCACCTAAGTACATAACAGCGACTTTATTTGAAACGTGTTCAACAACTTTTAAATCATGAGCAATAAAAATATAAGTTAGACCTAATTTTTGCTGTAGCTCCATCAATAGATTAATGACTTGAGCTTGAATCGATACATCAAGAGCTGAAACAGGTTCATCGCAGATGATCACTTCAGGATTCACAGCTAATGCTCGAGCAATTCCAACGCGTTGACGTTGACCACCCGAAAATTCATGCGGGTATCTTGTTAAGTGTTCAGGGCGTAAGCCCACTAAATCAATTAATTCACGAACGCGATTTTTTCGTAATTTTTCATCAGGATAAAGATTATGAATAATTAAAGGCTCTTCTAAAATCGCACCAATAGTCATGCGTGGATTTAGCGAGGCATAAGGATCTTGAAATATAATTTGTAAATTTTTTCTGAGATCACGTAAGCGATTTGCATCAACATGAGTGATATCTTCGCCTTTGTAAAAAATCTTTCCGCTAGTTGGCTCAATTAAACGAATCAAACAACGGCCCAGTGTGGATTTACCACAACCTGATTCACCAACAAGACCTAAGGTTTCCCCTTTTTTAAGTTCAAAAGAAATATTTTGCACAGCTTTAACAGCGGCTACTTGTTTTGATAAAAGACCACCATAAATTGGAAAATGCTTAACTATATTTTCAACTTTTAAAAGAGCTTCCATATGTTACCCACCCTCTGATGAAATAGGATTGAAGCAGGCCACTTTATGAAGACCTCTTAAATTTTCAAGATTCGGTTCTGATTTACGACAAATATCAGTTACAAATTTACAACGATCTTGAAAACGGCAGCCCAGTGGTAATTTATATAAATTAGGAACTAATCCAGGAATTGTATTTAATTGTTTAAGTCTTGATCCCGTTTCAAAATGAGGAATCGAATCTAATAAACCTTTTGTGTACGGATGTTTTGGTCGATAAAAAATATCTTCAACGGTTCCGTATTCTACAACTTTACCAGCGTACATCACTAAAACGTCTTGGCACATTTCTGCAACAACACCTAGGTCATGAGTAATTAAAATCATACCGGCTTGAAATTCTTTTTGCACTTTGCGCATCAAATCTAAAATCTGGGCTTGGATTGTGACATCAAGTGCTGTTGTCGGTTCATCAGCAATAAGTAATTGCGGGTTACAACTCATGGCCATTGCGATCATTACACGTTGGCGCATACCCCCTGATAATTGATGTGGATATTCATGATAACGTTTTTCAGGTGCAGGGATACCCACCAACTTAAGCATGCCGACGGCTTTTTCTTGAATTTGTTTTTTGGTTAAATCTTTTTGATGAAGCCCGATACTTTCAGCAACTTGGTTTCCGATCGTGTAGACTGGATTTAGTGAAGTCATCGGTTCTTGAAAAATCATGGCGATTTGATTTCCCAAAATACCACGCATTTCGTCTTCAGTTTTTTTAAGTAGGCTTGAACCTTTGAATATAACATCACCAGAAACAATTTCACCGGGTTTTTGAATCAGACGCATAATTGATAAAGCAGTTTGTGATTTACCGCAGCCTGATTCGCCAACGATCCCTAAAGTTTGACCTTTTTTGACGCGAAAGCTGACATCATCAACAGGGAAAAGAATACCATCATCAGTTTTGTAGCGGGTTCTTAAATTTTGGACATCAAGTAATGTTTCTGACATTCTTATTTTATACTGAATTGCATGATAATCAGCAATTGGAAAAAGACCTATTTAGCGTTAAGTTAGATTCATGAGACAGGAAAAAAAGACTTCGCACAGCTATATTGAACAGTGTTATGGCCCTGAACATGATTTAAAGCAGCAATCGCGAACTGCCGCTGAAAAATTAGGATTAGGCGGTATATCTATATCGCAAACTGAAGCCCATTTGATTCAGTTTTTTGTGCAAATGGTTAAGCCCCAAAAAATAGTCGAAATAGGAACCCTAACCGGTCTTTCTTGTCAGTACTTTCTTGAAGCATTACAAACAGATGGTATAGTCTATTCTTTAGAAAAGTCTGAAGAGCACTTCGAAATCTCGCAAAAAATATTAAAGCCATGGATCGATAAAAACAAATGTCAGCTGATTTTGGGTGATGCCCGTGAAAAATTAAAAGAGATCGTAAGCCAAGGGCCATTTGATGTGATTTTTATTGATGGTAACAAAAGTGCTTACTTGGATTATTGGCACTGGGCAGAAGCTAACGTCAAAAAAGGCGGGCTGATTATTATTGATAATGTGTTTTTATCAGGATCTGTGTGGGATGGTCCGAAGTATAAATTTAGTGAAAAACAAATAGAAGTTATGAAGACCATGACTCAAGAAATTTTAAAGAACGAAAATTTTCAAAGTACTTTTGTACCGACAGATGAGGGCCTCTTGCTGGCCCTCAAGAAATAGCTTAGACTATTGTTCTTGTTCGCAACCATTTTGTACGATTAATTGATGAATTGTCGTATAGACTTTTCCAGTATGGTATCGACCTTTTGAACTAACAACTTTGATTTCTTGAGTGCTTGGGTGCATGCCATCAAAATAATAACGTGATGTAAAGACTGTTTCATATTCCGTTAAAACTTCAACATCAAGTTCAGATTGATTAACAACTTGTGTATCGACTTCTTTTAGGCCGTAAGCAGATATATCTTGTGGGCATTTTTCAGATATGTACTGAATGATTTCTGCTTTAAGTTCAGTTGGCAAAACTGAATCTTTTTCATAAACACTTTCCGTTGTGTTCGCAAAAGTTGATAAGCCAATAGTTAACATAAGACCGATTAAAACTGAGTTCATGGGGATCTCCTTGGTTTGTTACAAGGCTTGTATCACGGTAAATAAGAAAGTCATGTCAGGGTTTGGTTATGCCGCTTTTTTGGTGAACTCAAAAGCAAATGTCAGCTTCGCTTTGCAGGCTCCAGCGATTCGAGACAAAAGCTCTAAGGACGGTGTGCGAGAATCAGAGCCAGATTCAATTCGGCTAATGACAGCTTGAGTAGTTCCTGCGGCTTTTGCTAATTGAACTTGGGTCAGACCCGTTTTAATTCGCGCAGTTCTTACAGCATCAGCGATCAAAGTCTTTGCTCGTTCTGCCTCAAACAAAACGCGAACTTCATTATCCTTAAGAAGTTTTTGGATAAATTTATCTGCCGAGTGGTAAGCCTTTTTATTTTTTGTTTTCATATATCTAAAACCTCTTTCATTCTTTTTTCTGCAAGGTCTAAGTCCTTAATTGGAGTTTTCTGAGTCGACTTTCTAAAAGCGTGCAATATAACCATCGAATCCTGTTCAACCATCACATAAGCCATTCGATAACCGCCGCCAGGTGCTTGGAATTTAATTTCCCAAAGTTTTCCACGCAGTGGTTTAAATGTGACCCGTGCGTAGGATAATCCGAACTCGCTTAAACCAACCAACACTTCGGCAAACCTTGCTTGATCAGCTTTTGATAAAGCTTCGATGAAATCTTCAACTGGAGAACGGCCGCTGTTGGTGTGATAAAAGTTTACCCGCATACAAACATAATATACCCATTTGGACGTATTTTGTAAAGCGATATTTTGTAATCAGCGGTACAATGCGGAGCACGAAGGGGGCGAGGGATTGAAGACATGTGCGATTATTGGGGTATAACGCATAT
>JAYSQO010000113.1:0-7780 GCA_043721535.1 Bdellovibrio sp.
TTTTGGAGTTCGCAACTTTTCTAACTACAGACTTCGGATGCTAAATGTCTAGAATGTCTTGGGTTTTGGATACACTTCCACCATCGAGTGAGTAGAACCCTTTCTTTGCAGATTTAAAAAACCTATTTCGTTAACTCCATCAAGCTATCAGCAATGACACGCAAAAATGTCTTTGTTTCTAAATCCAGCTGAGTTACCGCTTTCAAATCTATACGACGTTGACCAATGGCAGGCTGTTTCTTGATTTGTACAAGCAGATCAAGCTCAGCATGATTGAATAAATCGACCCCAGCTTGAGTGGTGACTATCAATAAATCAATATCTCCACCTTTTAGGTGGTCCTGTGTGCGACTGCCGTAAAGGTAAAGTTTATAGGGAATGTCATTAAAATATTTTCTTAGAATTTCGTGTGTTTGCAGGATTTGCTCTGGTTGCAGTCTCAAGGCTTGAAATCCTTTTCAAGTTCTTGAAGAACAAATGCTGTCATTTTTAAAACTTGTGTGAAGATTTTTTTTAGGTCATCAGCATCGTATTCATGGGCGATTTTATTGCGAAGCTCGCGAATTTTCATCCACTCGTCAGCGTTTGAAACAAAGCTTGATTTTTCAGCTTTATCTAAAAGATCACGCATTTCCCCGCGAAAAGCAGGATCTAAATCTAAGATTTTTAATCTTAAATACTTAGACATAAAAATATCTGTAACACGTGCAAACCGTGCAGTGAGAGCTTCCCATGGTTCAAGTGCATCTAAATTTTTTTCAGAAACTTCAATAACAGTTTTTTGATTTAGTTTTTCAAAACTATGTTTTAGAGGACTCAAGGCATGAATGATATCTGTTTTGTATTCTTGAATTAGATCAGTATTAGTCTTGTTCAATATCCCATCCTAAAAAAAAATTGGTGCGATCTACAGGACTTGAACCTGTGACACCTTGCATGTCATGCAAGTACTCTACCAACTGAGCTAAGATCGCAGTTTTGCTTTATAAGCTGGAGCTAAAAAGTTGTATAAATTTAACAATGAATGTTCTTTAATTCAACATTAAAAGAATTGTTATTGCTTAAATTGCGGGCCTTTTGTATCACCAGCCTATGATATTTTTTGAATTATGGCCCTCTGTGATTGCGGGTTTAACAGTTTCAGTTCTGCACGCAGCAATCCCCACGCATTGGTTACCGTTTGTTTTAGCAGGGCGTAGCCAATCATGGAGTTACAAAAAAACCATATCTATTCTTTTGATTGCGGGATTTGGGCATGTGTTAACAACAACTTTATTGGGTGCAGCTGTGGTTTGGTTCGGAGTTACACTCAGTGGTAACTTTGAATCTATTTTAATTTATTTATCGGCGCTCAGTGTATTTTGTTTTGGATTATATAACATTATTCAATACAAACGTGGCTACCAACATTCACACTGCGATCACGCGCATCCCCACAGCCATGATCACACCCGATTTGCAAAAGATGGTTGGGCTATTTTAAGTTTGTTGTCGCTACTGACGTTTTCCCCTTGTGAGGCCTTCTTGCCAATTTATGTTTCGGCGTGGCCACTGGGCTGGAGTGGTTTTTTAGTGTTATCAGCGACGTTAGCAGTGGGTACATTAAGTGCGATGATTTTATTTACGACATTGATGCATATCAGTTTTAAAAAGTTTAATGATCAATTTAAATTTCAATGGCTTGAAAATCATGAAAAATTAGTAACAGGTCTGGTGTTGATTGCACTTGCGATTGTTATTTGTTTGACTCATGTACTGTTTCCTCATCAGCATTAGTGTATGCATCAGTTTAGCTTTATATTTACCTTTGAATCGATTATAAATTGTATTGAATGGTCAGTGACCCGGTCTTCTGGTCCTGGCGGGCAGCACGTAAATAAAACGAATTCTGCAGTTGTTTGCAAATTAGATTTGGATCTATTGGTTATTTCTGAAGATGTTCGGTATTTGCTGTATAAAAATTTAGAAAATCGAATTATACAAGAACACTACATCAGTGTTCGCAGTGAGTCACAGCGGGATCAAAAACAAAATAAAGACCAAGCGATTAAAATTATATTACAACTTTTACAGAAAGCTTTATTTGTTCCGAAAAAACGAATCAATACAAAGCCGACTAGATCATCGGTTCGAAAACGATTAGACGCAAAAACCAATAAATCAGCGATTAAAAAATTACGCAGTCAAAAAATCAACAGTGACGACTAAACGTTAGTCTTTTTGCGATTGTCTTCTAGGTTTTTAAAAGAATATAAATTGTGATCCAGTAAATGACTTGGATTTGAATTTTGTAATGCTGAAATAAAACTAGACGAAATTTGTGGGATGTCTTTTTGTAAATCCTGAATAAGCCGTTTCATTTTTTTACGCTTAAGACCTTCTTGTGATCCGCACAGATTACACGGAATCACAGGGAATCCCCAAACTTTCGTTAACTCTATTAAATCATTTTCATCGACATACATCATAGGACGAATAATCACATTTCTTTCATCATCAGATAAAAGTTTAGGCGGCATTGTGGCTAGTTTTCCGGTGTAAAATAAATTAAGTAATGTGGTTTCAATGATATCAGTGCGGTGATGACCTAAAACCATTTTTTGAAATCCTTTTGCGAAAGAAAAATCATAAAGAATAGCCCTGCGCATTTTTGAACACAGCGAACAAAAAACTCCATTTTTAACTTTGTCGATAACAACAGAATAAGTATCCCTTTGCAAAATGTGTAACATAATGCCTTCAGATTCGAGCCAAGTTTTAAATTGTGTTGCATTAAACCCAGGTTGTTTTTGATCAAGTAATACGGCTTCGATTGTGAAATCAATTTCTGCACGTTTACGAATTTCTTCTAAGAGTATTGTCAAAATTGAAGAATCTTTGCCGCCAGACACACAAACTAAAACACGATCATTATTTTTAATCATGTCGTATTCAGATAAAGCTTGAGTTATCTGTTTTCTGATTTTTATGGCTAAGGGATGATTTCTATCAACTTTGGGGATGTGTATCCGACTGTGTTGTTCTAATTCCATTAGGCCTCTGGTTTTGTTTCTGAGATTTTTAAAACTTGTGTGGCTAATAAATAACCATCTTGTTGTAAGGCCTGCAAGCAAAAGCTAAAGACCTTATCACCAATGATAAACTGCTGCCCGTAGTCTTGAATAAAATATAGGGCCTTGATGGAAATCCAGCTTTCATTGATATCATTAACGTAGGCTAAGGGCGCGGGGATCGCCCGTACATCAGCTATATGGGATAAGGTTTTTTCTATGATTTCCTTGGCCTTTTCAGTATTGTCAGTATGTGAAATTCTAAAAATCTGGCTGCGCATAATAGGCTGGCCCAGCGGGGAGTAATTCGAAATCTGAGATGAGGCCATCACTTTATTTGGCAAAGTTAAAACTTCACCTGATAAGCCTATCAACATCGTCGATCGCCAAGACAATTCAGTGACTTTGCCAATTGTTTTTTGCGGGCCGTTTTGAATTTCTAACCAATCGCCGATTTCAAAAGCATGATCGATCTGTAAAGAAATCCCAGCAAATAAATTTCCTAAGGTATCTTGTAAGGCTAAACCCAGAATCACCGAAAAGGCTGCAGATGTGGCTAGCAGTGGGGTCAGCTGCAGTCCAAAAATATGTGACATCGACCAAAAACTGAGTCCTACAAATAAAATCAAAGAAAAAATATTGACCAACAACAGCGGCACGCCAGCGGTCATTGATCCTAAAAATAAATACATCAAAACATTAAGCCTGCAGACGCGAACAAAATAAACTACACCAAAAACGTAAGTTATACCGGCCAAGTAAGGCAGGATCTTTTTAATAAAAAAAGATCCATCCACTGAGTTATAAAGCAAAAGATAAACAGCGTAGAAAAGTGTGAGCAATAAAAAATGACGGTTGATTCTTTTTAAATGAGCTTGAATATTTAAATGTCGTTCATGGGTGACGCGTTTTAATAAAAACTTGTAAAACAGGTAGGTCCCTATTCCTAAAATGCCTAAAACGACATAAAGTTCAACATCAAGGACGGCGTAAAGGCTAAATGGAAAAGCATTCATATTCATAGGCTTAAGATATAACGTAGTTAGAGTTTATTGACTAGACCTTTTTGCTTTTTCGTACTCAAAATCAGAGATAAATACTACAGTATTAGCTATGACAACAACTTTAAAAAAACCATACGGCATTTACTTTTTGGCAACTTTATTTATCTTGGCTCCGCTAGGTAACATTTTGATCAGTTTTTCTGGTGCAGGGATAGAAAATTGGTATCAACCGCAAATTTTTTATTCACTGATGAAAACAATCACAGCTATTGATTGGGCTTGGCTTTCGCTTTTGATTATTACTGGGATATTCTTATTTAAGCCCCATAAGTTATCTTGGAGCTTGGCGATTGTGACCTTGTTGATTGTCTTAGGGATCACGGCGTTTCGTGTTTTCCAAGCGGATACAAATTCAATTGAGCCGCATTTTTTAAAAATATTTTCACTATTGTCGGTGATTATTACGTTGGGCGTCCTGGTGATATCATTTTACTTTCGCTTCCCATACCTAGACCGAAGAACAGAATGGCTTTCTGATAAAACCAGTGATGATCGTCGCGGTGATAAAGTCCGCGAGAGCAAAGGTCGACGTAAGCCTTAATGTAACATAAGTATTTAAGTTTCTATTTTGAGACACCGATAACCCCCATTGATGGAGTATCTAAAATGACTGTAAAAATGAATATCAAGCTCGCAAGCATCGCAAAAAAATTAACGAGTTCTATTAAGGTCTTGGCCTTATTCTTGTCAATTTGGACTATGACTTTTTCAACAGTTGCGCTGGGTGTTGGATCTGAAAATAGGCTTAAAGAAGCGCAGAATTTTATTCTGGATGCGGGGTTGAATAAAAAAACGACCTACAAAGAATTCTGGAATAAAACAAAACATATATACCCCGGTGAAGTTTATAAATCAGCAGAGAAATTTTTCATAAGCAATCCAAATGCAGTGATGCCAAAATTTTCAGTTCGTGAAGTCGCCAATTCAAAAGGTGAAAAAACATTAGCTATAACCATTGATGGGGACGGCAAAAGTCACCAAGTTCAAATTCTTGCTCAACCTGACAAGTGGGCCACATTTGACAGTGTCGCGTTGTCTCCTGCAGATTTTCATCATGTTGAAGCCACATTCAAAAAAGTTGAAAACGGATTAAAATCAAAAAGTAAACCATCAAAAATAAAATCAAATTCAGCAATTCAAAAATTTCAAGGTTATCCAACAATCGACAAAGTAACTTGGAAAAAGATGACTCCGATTGAAAGAGCGCAACATATTGTGAATTTAAGAGCTCTATGGTCTGCCTCAATAGAAGTTTTAGAAGTAAGTAACAATGTAAAATCAAAAAACAAAACAGAAACATCATCTCTAGATAAATGGAACATGTTCATTTCGTTTTTAAATCAAGAAGCTTTTGCAGCAACAGGTGTGGGTGGTGCGTGTATCGTTGCCGGATACACGGGATCATATCAGCGCGGTAAAAATGGTTTAACTTGTAATTATCCAGTCGGCCAAGCGCGATCAAGTTGTAAAACGCCGTGTAATCCAGTGATTTACGGTTACAAAGCTGATGGTAATGAAATTTGTGTATCTAGCCGAGCCGAATTACAAACAGCTACACACTGGAATGGTGTCTGTGATAAAGCTTCGCCATTAACAATTAAAGAATTAAGTTTGCCACAGCCAAAAAATGCAATCAGAACTCAAGATTCATATAAATTTGCTGCAGAAAAAAATAGAGAAGAAGCACTTCTTCCTGAAAACAAAGCCGCTAATTTATTAAAAACAGAAACATACTTAAAAAGTATGTTGAATCAAAAAGGCAACCAAGCCGTTAAAGACATGTTTGAAAAAGGTGACTTTAGCGATGAAATGTTAGCTCAGCTTAAAAAAATTGAAAATCAATTTAATGCTGAAATCATAACTGCACGTAATATTTGTGTGGGTGTATCTGATGGTTTAACTAAGCCTGATCCTAAGTTCTACCCAGCGTGTGATCAATTGCACAAACGATTTTTATTTGTCAGAGAATACCTTCAAGAAAAATGTCCATCAGGTTCAGCATTAAATGATAGTTTAAAATGTGAATGCTCAAACGATAAAACAAAAGTTCTTAATCCTAATTCTAAAGACACATGTGAAAAAGCCGTAGTTCCACCAGTTGTGGCTCCAGTGCCAGCACCGGTTGAAGAAAAAACGAACGATAACTTATGTCAAGATCACAGAGACAAAGGGTTGCCAGTTGACGATGACTGTCGATGCCCTTCAGGTTTATTTCCAGAAAATCCTAATAAGCTTGATCCAGATAGCAAATATACTTGTGGACCTGAGAAAAAAGAAGATAAAGCTACTAATTGGAAACCATGGCTGATTGGCGCTGGGATTCTTGGTGTTGCGGCTTTACTATTCCTTTTACTAAAAAAAGATAAAAAGAAAACTCCTCGGCCGCCACCGGTTGTGACAAACCCACCACCGGTTGTAATAAACCCACCAGTTGTGGTACCTCCGCCGGCTTGTACAAATGTATGTGATGCGAATTCAACACGTAACGATACAACATGTGTGTGTACGCCGAATTTTAATCCAGATACTTGCGCAATCACTTTTGATGCTGAATTTTGTCCTATTGAAGGCGGTTCAGGGGATAGTTGTCCAAGTGGTGATTGCAGCGGTGGTGTTCCGGGGGCAGTTGTTAATTAATTATTAAAGAGGTCTGTTATGATGCTTAAAAATATTTTAAAAAAGATAAATGCAATGTTTGTTATTTTGTCCCTATCAACGATGGTATTATCGCCCGTTGCTCTAGGTCAAGAGGCCGAAAGGCTTTCAAAAAAACAAGCTGAAAGTATCATTCAAGAATTAGGCTTGAATAAACCAATGACTTTGAACGAATTCTACAAAAAAAATAAATATATATTTCCAGCTCGTGTTCAAGATGAAATGGAAACTTTGGTTAAAAAATTTGGTAACGAAAAAATGCCTTCAATTGAAGTGGCGACAAGCCAAGGTAAAGACGGGGAAACGATTCCAGTGCTTCGGTTATCAAGCGGCAATCAGTTGATGAATATTCAAGTGTCATCTGATGCTAAACAGTTTGCTAAAGTTGATAACGTTTCACTATTGCCTGAAGACATCGTGAATTTTGATGATCTATTTTTACGTTTGTATAACGGCGATGATAAATACAGAAAAGTTTCAACAAAACCTGTTGTGACTGCGGCAGCAACACCTAAAAAGTTTGAAGGTTATCCTAGTCTATCAAAAGAGACCTGGAAGAAGATGAGCCAAAAAGAGCGCGCTATGTATATTTTAAATATGCGCCAAGTTCTGAATGATTCAAGAAAAGTTTTACAGTTATTAAATAAAAATCAGAAAACATCACAAATCGAAAATGCTGAATCATTTTTTGCTAAACTATTTTTAGTCAATGCACACGCTGAAGAACTTGATGTGAATGGTGATGTGAAAGTCACTAAAGAAGCGGGCACTACAGCTCCTGAAAGTGATTCAGATTGTGTGGTCGCGGGATATATTTCTAAATATGTGAACGGTGTTTGTTCGCATAAAGAAGCTAAAAAATTCTACACTGAGGGTCGCTACAACGAACAAGTGAATAAAAAAGTTGTTGAAGCCCAAAAAGATTGTTCGTCAGCGCAACTGGCTTGTAATCCTTATATTTACGGTACGCCAAATGGAAAAGCTATTTGTGTGACTATTTCTAAAACTGGT
>JAYSQO010000114.1:0-3081 GCA_043721535.1 Bdellovibrio sp.
AGAAATCCAAAAATCCGACACAAAAAACTGATTCCGAGGTGGTCCCCATGAGACCGCCTCGCCGCCCGAAATAGCCCCTTTTATTCCCGCCGCCTACAGCTAAAACGCCATTTGATGGAAGCTTTACAGCTGAAGCAAAAACTGAAAATGCAGCCCGAGCTGATGCAGAAAATAAATGTATCTCAGCTGGTGTAAGTTGGATGTTCTGTGACGACATCAAATGTACAAAAAGATAAAACCACTCTTCCCCTCAGAAGCCTCTGCCTGTCTTACGACGGGTAGGGGTTTAAACATGTCTTTAATTTCGGGGATTTGCATCGGATCAATGTGAATAATTCAATACAAGTAAAGTTAGACCAGAGCACCTAAAAATTTTCTTGCTGAAATGACTCTGATATTTGGATATTGAATAGATTTTGTTCTTTCCTTTTTTTCATCTTTGACAACTTGTAGGCAAAAATTTGGTTTCAATAGTTTTTCATAATGAATAAGAGCATCAGTCGGTCGACTTTGTGATGATTTAACTTCAATCAGAGCATACGGTTTTTTGTTTCTCAGGATTAAAAAATCAACTTCACGCTTCTGTTTATCGCGCACATAATATAATTCAAAATCATCAAAAGCAGCTTGTGTCCAAGCGTGACAAGATTTTAATAAATGTCCTGCAATTAGATTTTCAAACTTATGCCCTTCGTCTTGTACGGCAGACCAATCATATAAGAAAATTTTAGGCTCTTTCTTAATGGAATATTTAATATTTTTTGAATAGGGCTTGATACGATAACAATAAAATAAGCCTTCAAGTGCATCAATCCATCTTCGGACAGAATCGAAAGAAACAGATAAATCTTCCTGAAGTGATTGATAAGATAATTGTGATCCTGCTCGTTCTTCAATAAGTAAAGCTAAATTATCAATCAGCTGAATATCTTTGAACTGGTGTAAATCACGTAAATCTTCTTTGATAAGTCTTTCTTTATAAAGCTTTCTCCATCGACTAGCTTTTTGAGCACTCATTTGAAAAAGTGGTTCTGGAAAACCACCAAGTGTTAGCAAATCATTTAATTTTACTTTTTCACTAAAGTTCTCATCCCAATCTGTTTCAGGAGGGGGCTTTATATAGGCCTCTTCCCCTAAAGATACGGGGTGAAGCTGATAGGGAAGATAGCGCCCTTGCAAGCTGTCGCCAGATTTCCGGTAGAAATCGAGTTTAGCGCTGCCTGTAACTATGAATTGATAATCATTTTTTAAAGTGTCATATAAGCCTTTTAGTTTATTTTTCCACAACCTATCTTTGTGGATTTCATCTAAAACGATAACAGATTTTTTATCATTATTTTTGAAGTAATTTTTTGGGTCCTTCATCCAAATTTTTCTAAAATCTTGATCATCATAGTTATAATAGTTATCAACTTGATTAAGATTTTTTAATATAGACTGAGTTAGCGTTGTTTTGCCGACTTGTCTGGGGCCACTGATAAATGCAATTTTATTAGCATGTAAAGCATCATCGACTATTTGTTTTTCTAAATATCTTTTAAAATCCATCATAAAGCCATTATACACATGATCCGAGGAAAAGTAAAACCAAAACTAGATAGTCCTAATTTTGGTAAAAATCAGGGAAGATGATCAGCCATACATAGTAGAGGTCATTTCAAAAGCAAAGATATTTCAGTAACTTAGCGTGAAGAGGTGGATTTGTTCTCTTTTGTTCATGTTGGCGTGACCGATACCCTGATAATTTAGGTTCATAAACGTTATTCGGAAAAATAACACAACAATACAAAGGAGATTTTTATGAAGAAAAGTATTATTTTTATCACGTTGGCTTTAACAATTTTCAGTATTGAATCATATGCAGATATGATTCAAGCAGACTGCATGTGTACGTATTATTGCAGATCTTCAAACTATTGTTATCCAGTCGGTGCACTTTGGGCACAGGTACCTAAACAGACTTATGGTACAAGTCAGATCGATGCTCATGCGGATATGATATTTGAATGCAGCATAGGTGCGCCAGCAGGATCGCAAACAAGTATAAAAGATTGTCAGTATAATCGACTATCTGGTCAGGATGTATCTAACGACTCAGCTGTGGGTAGATCGCCTCTTACTGGGTATTAAGTTTTAATAAATCTTTTTCGACAAGGGCACTAGCATCACCGCTGGAATCTCCGCCGCCATCGTCGCCCCACCCGCCGCCAGTGCGTGGGCGCGGGCCATTGGCCAACATGTTGTAGTAGCTATTCGTTGAAAACATTGGGACAGACATATACTGGCAAAAAGAAATCAATCCCAGATTATTATCTTTTAATTTTAGATTAGAGTTTGTTATCATATTAAAATGCTCATCATAGTTTGATTCATCAAACTTACTGGAATCTGCATCATCCATTTGATCAATTAATGAGGCTAATACATCATGAGTTGTCTTCTTAACAAAATCGCTAGTTTGAGTATTTTGGATAAAGTTTAAATTCTTTTTAAAATCAATTATGCATTCTTGATGGTCAATAGCGCTAGTCATTTTTTGATTCAAAAATAATTTTTCGAAGTTATTGGCTCTTGAGATTGCAAAAGCGTGTGAAAAATCGTTACGCAGAGAATATATAAAGGCGTTCATGACTGATACATCAAGATTCATTGAAATAGGCTTGCCTTGACTGTTGTGCCTTAAATAACCAATAGAAAGAATCTTAAATTTAGAATCTAAAGATATAGCTAGCTCATGTACTATCATTAGTTTTATTTTTTCATAGCTAACATTTTTATCGAAAACTAAATACGTCATGCCAGATTTATTTGTCCAACTATCAAAATGAATTTTATGTTCTTTATCGTAGACAACTGTATACTGACGTCTAAAATTTTTATTGATTGTAGAGCCACTTGCATCACAAGTGTTCGCTATTTTCATGGCAGTTTCTGGACTTAGCCCCATGCTGTAATACAAGTTAAGGGCATTACCAGCAGTAGAACAAAGCGTCTTACCTAGTTTCGATTTGAATATATCAATGTAAGCATTTTCAATCATCGGGTAGATTTGTGACTTTTCGGTGACCAGATAATTAGGGA
>JAYSQO010000115.1:0-48548 GCA_043721535.1 Bdellovibrio sp.
GCGCCAGCAAAATACATGTTATCTAATCCTTGAATGGCATCTATTTGTTTTTGGGCGTCGATGGCTTTCTGATCAAAACGTGGATGATCAAATTCAGCGGTCGTGATGAGGTCTTTTGGGTTTTCATTCGGATTAAGTGTTAGTAAAACAGGTTTTTCTGAAACAATATTTTGCAATCGATTCAAATAATAAGTTAATGACACTTTATCATTAACTTCACTTTCATGCATTTGCGCTTTTACATTCCATGCAGCCCAACATTTTTTTCTTTGTGGCATATGAGTTTCATCTTGATGCAGGTAAGCTTTATTTTTTTGGGTTTCAAAATTTTTTAAAACATCAATTATTTTTTGATTCTGAGTTTTCATGATTTTTCGTGTAACTGGCGCGTGAGTCGCAAAAACGACCATATCAAAATCATAACTCGATTTATTTGTTGTGAGTTGCAGCCCTTGATCCGTTTTTGAAACTGAAATTGCAGCTTCAGATAAATGAATATGCTTTAGACGCTCTGCGATTTTATCAACGTATTGCTTCGAACCATTTTTGACTGTTCGCCACAGGGGGCGATCATTCACTTGAAGTAATTTATGATTAATAAAAAAAGTTAAAAATGTTTCTGCAGGAAAATCCATCATATTTTTTTCTGGAGTCGACCAAATGGCTGCAATCATCGGTAGAATGTACCATTCAGCCAGTTGTTTGCTGTAATTCATTTCTTTCAGCAAATCACCGACTGTCCATTTGTTTTTTTGTGACAAATCGCGGTTCTTTTCTGCATCTTTGTGAAATTTGATTATGTTAAACACCATTTTATAAAAGTTTGGACTCAGCAAGTTATTTCGTTGCGCAAATACTGTATCTAAATTGTCTCCGGACCATTCTAAATTGGCACGCGGAACTTGTATTGAGAGCGACATGTCTGACTCAAATGTTTCGACATTTAAAAATTTAAACATCGCTGTCAGATGAGGGTATGTTAATTCGTTATAAACTAGAAAACCCATATCCACATTGGTTTTCAAGCTGTCTTTTTGAATAGAATAAGTGCACGCATGACCACCTAATCTGTGATCTGATTCGAATAAATGAACTTCATGCACCTGCTGAAGCAGTAATGCTGTTCCTAAACCACTAATTCCTGAACCAATAACCGCTATTTTCTTCATCTGTTTCCAGTATATATTAATGTCACACATTATGACAGTAAAAAACGATGTTGTCATATGATACTATTTTAATTAGAGTTTACCGTAATGAAACGTTTAAACGTTGTTAGAAAGCAAAAGCCAGCTCGTAAGTACGATAATTCGTCGCGTGAGAACAAATCCAACACGAATCGCCAAAAAATTATCGAGAACTACATTGAACTCTTGGTGACACGTCGTGGGCAAGAGATTTCACTAGAAGAACTTGCCCAAAAATCTGATCTGTCTAGCCGGACTTTGTTTCGTTTTTTTGGTGATAAAAAAACTTTATCACTGGAAATTGAAAACTATATCGCCCAATACCTCAGTGCTGCTTCTGCCAATTTAGAAAAAATGTCATTTGAAGATTTTGCAGCTTACGTGTTTGAACTTTTCGATAAAAATGAAAATTTAATTCTAGCTTACTTATATACAGACTTCGGTCAAAAATCACGATTGCTATTTAGAAAACGTTTCTTAAGTCTTCTAGTTGATAAATTCAAAAGTCAATACGGACAAGGTGATTCGCCTCAAGAAATGCGTAAAATGTACTTTATCATTTCACTATTGAACGCAAATCTTTGGAATGACCTGCGCGATGGTTTTGAGTTAAGTGGCCGTGATATGGCACATACGATCAAATGGGCCATTCAAAATCTAGCTCAAAATCTTAAAAAAAATTAATCCAAACAGTCTAAATTTTCAGAAGAATTTTCAATTTCAAACTGTAGTGTCACAAACTGAATTTTATAATCATGTTTAATTTTTTGTGATAACTGAACCATTAAACTTTGTGTGTCTGTCCCCGCCTTGACAGTTAAATGCACTGTCATTGCATTTTCCATTGAACTGACTGACCAAATACGTAGTTGATGAAAAGCAATCACTTCGATATGACTGCTCAGTAACTTCTCTATCTTTTTTAAATCTACGCCACGGGGAACTTTAGCGACAAGTAACTGAATAGCCTCTTTAAATAAAGACCATGAACTTTTAGTCATCACAATAACAACTAACACTGCTAAAATGGGATCGATGATTTGATAGCCAGTTAACTTAATTAATAGTCCTGATACAACAACAGCCACAGAAATCAACGCATCCACAATCAAATGCATGTAAGCACTTTTAATATTGATATCGTGATGGTGGTGCTTGAATAAAAAAGCCGAACCTAAATTAACGACTACACCGATTGCAGCCACAACCATCACCTGAGTTTCTTGAATCACCTGTGGGTTAATAAAACGCAAGATCGCTTCGAATAAAATATAAAATAAACTGATAAAAATAACAGTTGAATTAATAAAAGCCACAAGAAGTGATGCTTTTTTAAAACCAAAAGTATAATCAGCCGCGGTTTTAGATGTGATCAACCGATAACCGAGCCATGACAGCACTAAAGCCAAAACATCTGTTAAATTATGAAGAGCATCGGCCTTTAAAGACACTGACTGAGTGATAAAACTATAAATAAATTCAACAATAACAAAAATAAAATTAATTGATGCGCCCAAAAGAAACGCTCTAGATACATTTTGCATATTCACAGTGTGGTGGTGATGCTCGTGATGACAATCTTGTCCCATTAGCGGGTGGCCTTAGATCCTTCTTGATCTTCAAGAGGTTGATTATTATCAGTTGGATTTAAATATTCAATAATGCGTCCAGCTTGAAATTTCAAGAAGTGGCTTTCTGATGTGGTGTAGATTTTTTGTAGCTGGGCTGAAACACGTTCTTTTTGTGTAAATGTGGCTAATAATTCTAAAGCATCCGTGCGAATAGTTTTTTCAAATTCACTATTCGTTGAACCAGCTTGAAATTGTAAAAATGACGAGATCTCATCAAAAGCTTTAAGGCCTTGGTTTTTAGCTAAAAGATTTAGAGCTAAAGTTCTACGTGATTCTGTATCGTCAGAATTTCTGATCACTTCACCTAAATAAACGATTTGATCATTTGAAAGACCTTTTCCTAATTTTTCGATAAATTCTTCACCTTGATCTGGGTCAAATTTATATTTATTCATTTGGTCAGCCAAGGCTGTTAAATTTATCAATTCGGGTTTTGAAATAGGTCTTGGCATTTTGACTTCCGTCACAATATTTGCATTTTGATTGTTTTTATATTTCATCATCGTCAAATAATCTTTACGAACTGAATAATCAAACATGACAAACATTAATACAAAAAGCATCAAACCGATAAAGTATAAACCAGCTTTCATATTAGACCCCCTCATACGTAATATTTATGACTGTAACAAGTTCTTCTCCTGTAGGCTTTATAATTTTGACTTCGTCGTCAACTTTTTTACCTAATAACGCTCTTGCTACTGGTGATTTCCACGAAATTCGCCCTGACTTAATATCAAATTCGTCTTCACCAACGATTTGATATGTCAGGCTATCACCGTTTTCGTTCTCAATTGTGACTTTAGCGCCAAAAACGATCGCTACGGACTTAATATCTGCTGGGTTGATAACTTCTGAAGATTCAATTTTTGTTTGTAAATAATGAAGCCTACGATCAATTTCACGCAGTCTTTTTTTACCGTACTGGTAATCAGCATTTTCTGATCGATCACCGTTACTAGCCGCCCACGTCACTGTTTCAACGACTTTAGGTCGTTCGCCGTTTAAAAGTTCTTGGTATTCGGATCTTAATTTTTCAAACCCAACTGGTGTAATATAGTTTTTATTTTCATATTTAGGCTGGTTAAATAGACGCTTTGCCATACTAAACCTTAAGCCCGTCTTTAAGTGATTGATATCTATAGATCAGCGCAGGCAGTAAAGAAAGGACCAGACCTAAAGCTACAACTGAACCCATCATAATATATTCTGCAAATCCTAGAAATTCGCTAGACAAAATAAGTCCGTATTGATTTTGAATAAGACCTGTTAACAACAACTCTAAAATAAACTTAAAAAATAAACTTAAACTCAATGAGAAAATAATAATGATTACACTTTCGATCAGCACTAATCCCATCATAAAATTAATATTGGCACCTAAGGCCCGCAAAATAGAAAGTTCGCGTCGTCTTTCATTTAAGCTAGTCATAAAAGAAATCATCATCCCTATCAGCCCAACAACTAAGACTAAAAAAGAAATCAATTTTAAAACAAAATCAATTTGTGAAAGGCTTTGCCAAAGCTCACTTAAAACTACGCCTGGGATCACCGCAAGCATTGGTTCTGGTTTATTGGTGGTGATTTCACGTTGCAACTTTAAAATCTGTAGACGGCTTTTCGTTTTTAGAAAAAATGATGTGATACTTGTGGGCTGATGAATTGTTTCACCATCTTCAGCGTGTAAGTTTTCCATCGATTCTAATGAAATATATAACGATTGATCTAAAGCTGTACCTGTAGCCGCCATGACACCCACAACAGTAAATGGTTTTTTATCATGTTGTTCAAACGAGTCACCTGTTGTGCTACCGTGGGCAATAACAATCTGATCACCTATTTTGTAATTTAGTGTTCCAGCCACTTGCTGACCGATAACCACTTGCTGTAAATCATTAAAAATTTGTCCGCTTAGTAAAACAATATTTTGCTTTGATCGGTATTTGTAGAATTTAAAAAAATCTTGGTTTGTACCCACAACGCGGTAACCCCGATGACCGTCACCAAGACTGTATGGAATTGTCCATTCAACGGTCGGATGCTGGGTGTATTTTAAATAGGATTCATAGGATACATTATTTGTGGCTTGGCCAATATTAAATACTGAATATAACACCAACTGCAGCGATCCAGTGCGCGGCCCTACGATCAAATCAACACCAGAAATTGTTTGCGTAAAATTTTCTTCAACAGATTTTCTGATTTTTTCAACACTAAATAACAATAGCAAACTGATCACTAAAGAGAAAACTATAGCGGCTGTAGAAAAAAGTCTGAATTGAATTGATTTGAAAGCCAATCTAAAAATATTCAAACTAACCCCCGACTTCCATATTTTTAGCTTTATTCAAAGCCGTCAAATCTAGTGCTGTATTAAACAGGGGTTTTAAAGTCATATCATGACTAACGAAGTCCAATGTCGAATTTTGTTCAGCAGACAATTCAAAAAGTATTTTAATAAAGCTTTCGCGGTGATTATAATCTAAGGCTGATGTGGGTTCATCAGCTAATATAATTTCAGGCTGGAATACTAGGGCCCTAGCTGCAGCCACCCGTTGTTGCTGGCCAATGGATAATTGATTTACTTTTTTATGCTCAATATTTTTTATGTTTAAGGCCGCTATTAATCTAGAGTATATTTTTTCATTTTTTTTCTTTTGATTAAAAAGAAATAGCAGATTTATGTTTTCAGCGACGCTTAAATAAGGAATTAAATTAAATTGTTGAAAAATATAACCAATATGCTTCGATCTGAATTGATCTTTCTGCGAAGCCGACAGCGCTGACATATCCTGACTTAATATTTTAATTTGCCCTGCCTGTGGCTGCGTCACTGCGGCTAAAATTTCTAACAAAGTACTTTTTCCGGACCCACTAGGCCCGTACAAAAAAATAGACTGCCCTTGTTTAATATTCAACTGTGGGATATCCAAGACTGTTTGACTAGACTGTGCGTATTTGAATTTAAGATCACTAATTTCAAAAATATTCACATCAGCCTTTATTTGTAGGGTTCTATAAAGTCAGCTTCAAGTTCAAAAGAGGCTTCGCCATATTGTGAACGCATGACTGTAATTTTAAATTTTCCGTAAACCCAAATCGGACCGTTCGCTGCGGGCACACCTTTTTTTAATTTAACGTAAACCATTTGATTGGGCGGCGGTGGTGGCACATGAATACAAGCTTGCGGACTAGGAACTAATAAAAATTCTGTGACTAGTCGTTGTTCGTCTTCAAGAGGAACCATAAAACCTGGGATTTTGACTCTTTGATTGTCATGTTTTTTCAGTGGATCCGAGGCTTTTTGTTCGATATAATCCATTTCTCCTAAT
The DNA here is from genome assembly GCA_043721535.1 of Bdellovibrio sp. Classification (GTDB taxonomy): domain Bacteria; phylum Bdellovibrionota; class Bdellovibrionia; order Bdellovibrionales; family Bdellovibrionaceae; genus Pseudobdellovibrio. The sequence goes on from JAYSQO010000115.1 coordinate 6,151, forward strand.
AAGCGCCAGTCAACTTCAGGGGCATTTTGGGCGTGTGTTCCCTTCATATAGAATAACGCCCCACCAACAGTGGCCGAAAAAATAAAAATTCCTGCTAAAATCCATTTCATCATGACAGCAACTACGATATGATGATCATCACTATGAGTAAATACCAAAGCGTGCGCGGCACGAGAGATTTATTACCTGAGACTAAACAAGTTTTCCGCTCTATTGAAGCTAAAGCCTATAAGCTTGCTCAAAATTATGGCTTTAAAGAGATTGAGACTCCGATTTTTGAATTTTCAGACGTATTTCACCGTTCTTTAGGTGAAACTTCGGACGCAGTCAGTAAAGAAACTTACACATTTTTAGATCGCGGTGGTGATTCAATCACTTTACGCCCTGAAGGTACTGCGGGCGTGGTTCGCGCCTATGTCAGTGAAGGTTTAGCACAGCATAATCCCAATAAATTATATTACTATGGCCCGATGTTTCGGTACGAGCGGCCACAAAAAGGTCGCTATCGTCAGTTTTATCAAATCGGTGTCGAAATTCTGGGTTTAGATAATCCGCAGGCTGATATTGAGTGCTTAGATTTAGCCTGGAATTTTTTAAAATCTATTGGGTTATCACAAAAAATAAAATTAGAAATTAACACTTTAGGTGATCCAGAAAGTCGACAAAGTTACCGAAAAGCTTTGGTTGGTTTTCTAACTCCGTTTAAAGATCAATTATCAGAGGATTCAAAAGTCAGATTCGAAAAAAATCCGATGCGTATTCTAGATTCAAAAGATGAAAATGATAAAAAAATAATTGCGAATGCTCCGCAAATGAAAGATTTTTTAACTGAAGCTGCAAAATCTTTTTTTGATCAAGTGATTGCGGGATTAAATTTATTAGAAATTCCATTCACAATAAACCCAAAACTTGTTCGTGGTCTTGATTACTACTGCCACACAGTTTTTGAATTTGTCACAACTGAACTGGGCGCACAAGGTGCTGTCTTGGCCGGTGGTAGATACGATGGGTTAGTTGAAATGCTGGGTGGTCAAAAAACCCCAGGCATTGGTTGGGCCTCGGGCGTAGATCGTTTAGCTGATTTAATCGCACTACAACCACAAACCGATGAACAAAAAAATCCAATCAGTATTATTGCTTTAGGTGATAAAGCTTTAAATCAAAGTTTAAAAATTGCCAGCCAATTAAGATCACAAGACAAATACTGTGAAGTTTTCTTAAGTGGAAATTTTAAAAAGAAATTAGAACGCGCTAATAAATTAAAAACATCAAAAGCCATTTTAATTTTTGAACAAGACAATGGCCAATTCGAATATAAAATTAAAGATTTTACCACTGGTGACGAAAAAAATTGTTCGCTTGAAGAGTGTTTAAAGATCTAGAAACTACTTTCTAGACCCTAGCTTTACATTTTCTCCGCGTGTCCAACCATGAACAGTTTGTGTTTGCGTGCGCATCCAATAAAAAAGAATGAATACTCCAAACACAAACATGGCTACACTTAACCACTGCCCGCGTGTCAACCCAAGCGCCTGAAAACCAAGTTGAATATCTGGCATTCTATATATTTCATTAAATGTTCGCATAACCGCATAACAAATAATAAAAATTCCTGCGATAAAACCAGGTCTTCGTGATTTTCTGGCCAAGAAAAATAAAATTAAAAAAGTAATTAAACCTTCTGTAGCAGCAGCAAACAATTGTGATGGATATCGATAATCCAAAACAGGTGCAATAAATTCTTTAATGGCCAGATCACCATTTTGAACTTTACCGATCACTTTGTATAATATTTCATAAACTTGATCGCGTGACTGGGTATTCGTTCTAAATGTTCCTAACATTTCAGACCACTGCGCACCAGACACGCCCACTTGACCAACAACTTCATTTAACGTTGCTAAACGATCAAATTCATAACCGGGCCAATTTAAAATATCTGACGGAAATTTAATTCCGTACTGAAAACTTTCAGGCGCAACACGACCAACTAATTCACCATTAATAAAATTTGCAATACGACCAAAAAATGCCCCGATGGGTCCCGTGATCGCAGCTAAATCTAATAAATAAATCGGATTTAAATGATTTTTTCTAGCAAATAAAAAACAGGCGATAATAATACCGATGATACCACCGTGACTGGCCATGCCGCCTTCGTTCACTGCTAACACACCCCAGAACGGGACAGAACTTTTAAAGCTCCACAATAAACTTTGATCGTAGAACAAACAGTAACCTAAACGACCGCCAATTAAAGTTCCGAAAGCCGCATACGTGATAAAATCAGAAATCATTTCTTCTTTAAGTTCTGAATTTTGGCGGTAAGACAACCATCTGATTAGAAAATAAGCGCAGACAAAGCCCAATAAATAAGAAAAACCATACCAACGTGGACCGAAAGTCTCTGTTAGACGAAATATAAATGGATCTAAATCGTGCACCATGATTCACCTCTGTGTATAACGATAATCATCCATTAGACAGGCACCAAGGTCAATGTTACAAAGTAGCTGTTAAATGGATTACTAAAGTAATCGTATTCATAGGGGACACAATATGTCGACAAAAAAAGTTTCTGATATTTTTGATCCACAGGCTTGGACTGAAGTTCAAGGTTTTAACTTTACTGATATCACTTACCACAAGGCAAAAAACCAAGGCACAGTTCGTATTGCTTTTAACCGCCCTGAAGTTCGAAACGCATTTAGACCCCACACTGTTGATGAATTATCTATCGCACTTGAACACGCAAGAATCAGCGCTGATGTTGGTGTGGTGATAATTACTGGTAACGGACCATCCGCAAAAGACGGGGGTTGGGCATTTTGTTCTGGCGGCGATCAACGCATTCGCGGAAAAGATGGTTATAAATACGAAGGCCAAGATAACAATGGCACAGGTGAACAAAATAAAGTTGATCAAGCAAAGCTAGGAAGATTACACATTTTAGAAGTTCAACGCATGATCCGCTTCATGCCCAAAGTTGTTATGGCTGTTGTTCCGGGGTGGGCTGTCGGTGGGGGCCATTCACTGCACGTGGTGTGTGATCTGACTTTAGCATCCAAAGAACATGCAATTTTTAAACAAACAGATGCCGATGTGGCCAGTTTTGATTCGGGGTATGGGTCAGCTTATCTTGCACGACAAGTCGGACAGAAAAAAGCCCGCGAGGTTTTTTTCTTAGGCCGAAATTACAATGCTGAAACAGCTTATCAAATGGGGATGGTCAATGAAGTCATCCCACACAAAGATTTAGAAAAAGTCGCACTTGAATGGGCCTATGAGATGAATCAGAAATCACCAACAGCTATGCGCATGTTAAAATTTGGTTTTAATTTAATCGATGACGGCCTAGTCGGCCAACAAATGTTCGCTGGCGAAGCCACCCGCTTAGCTTACGGCACGGAAGAGGCTACTGAAGGACGAAATTCTTTTGTCGAAAAACGCCCCAAGAATTTTAAAAAGTTTCCTTGGTTTTATTAGTGGCTAGCGGTCTTTTCGACATTTGAACGTTGAGATGATTTGCATGATATCGTCTGGAAGTTTGTAATTATATTTTGTGACGAAATCTAACTGTTCTTGGTAGCTTTCAGGAATAAGTAGAATTTCATAAACTTCATTTTTTTTGCCAGGGCAATAAATATTATATGTCAGCCTTAGCTCAGCAACTGAATCAATATCAACTACTCTAGAAGTAAGCTCAGCTTTGAACGAATTTATTGTTAACAAATCATGAATAGTAACACGCGGATAAATATTAACTTTTGTTGCTATTGATTTTAACTTTTCGTTTGTAATTTCACCTTGATAATAAATTAGGAAACGGTTCGAATAAGAGTAGTTACTATCCTTTGCACATTCTTTTGTTCTTTTAAACTCTAATCCTGCGGACTCCTCATTTGGATTCGCAGGCTCTTCATCAAAGTCACTAATTATTGGTTCAACTTTAAAACACTTGTAGTACGATATATAATAATATTTATTATTTAGATCAACTCGATTATTTTTATCTAGATTGTCATTTACAATAGTGGGTACAGTATTTCTTTTTTTCCAATACTTTTTGAGAAACTCCTCGCTATTCAGCTTCTTAATTTCAACTGCTAGTTTTTTTAATTTGCCATTTTCACCTTGTGCTACAGCCATCAAAAAAACTAATGAAGTTAACGTTATAAAAAAGTGGGTAAAACTCTTATTTTTCATGTTTTCTTCTTGTTACATTTTTGAAAGTAACTTTAGTGCTTGCAATTAAGTTATCAAAAGTAATCTTAAGGTCAATACTTAAGTTAGGTTTTGAATCATCTAAGTCTATGTTATCAAAATATAAAATAAACTCTCCTGATTTTGTATTGATTTGAAAAACTATGTCTTTTCTACCCCATTTTGCATACGTGTAAACTACATGGTTTTTGCTAAATCTCTGATGACTAAATTTATGAAGTGGTATGGTTTTAGTATCATTATTTATAGAAATTTTAACTTCTTTATCTAGAGTTGGTATTTGCGAATTGTCTTTTAAACTTAGCTTTCCAAAAATAAATGCTTTATCTTTTCTAATGCTATCAAAGTAACTTGCTTGATAGATTTTTATTGTAGAATTTTCAACGACGCTATTGTAGGGCAAAACACTATGTTGTAGCTTGTAAATAACTACTTTACCAGGCTCGATAGTACCAGTCAGCACTGACATAGCATTTACATTTCCATTAAGATCAAAACTATTTTTTATAAAAGTATAACTACTAGGCAAAGTCTTATGATTAAAAATTTCTACTCGGTACTCACCATCAGTGGCATCAATATTTGTATATGTCGATGTATAAACACTTTCATCGGGTTCGTCAAAAGTGCCAATCGCTTCAGGGAATACGTAGGCAGAGTTAGAGTTTTCATCAAAGACTAATTTCTCTAAAGAATTAAAACCGACTTTTCGTCCATCTGGTTCAGTGATTGTCATATATAAGTCATTATTAACTGACATATATATCATTGAAGGATCGGCTATTTGTTTGAATAATCTATACCCACGAATATCTTCCACTTTATACATAAAATCTTTTACTCTGCCTGGGTCATTTGTCTTGTATTGTGGCGCGCCATTATCATCAACATCCATTCCTGTGGCTAAAACAAAGTGTGCTTTTTTCGGATTAGTAGGATTTGAAATTGATGGAACTCTTAAGATCACAGGATTGCCATTACACAAATTCTCATTAATTTTTCTAAATCCATCTAAATAATTTTTTTGGTTAAAATTAATTCCTTTAATAAATGAAATTTTTGAATCTGCAATCTTAGCACATTCTGCCTCGGACTTACCGCTTTTCATACATTCAATAACATAAGATACTCGAGCGAAATTTACTGCGCCCTTTGGTATTACATCACTCTCTGGACCGTAACCTAAATACTGATTATTAGAAGATATATTTTTGACACTACCAATATTTTTTAGTCCAAAATTGACTGTGGCAGGATTTATCTCCTCACTAGTATATGACTTATTTATCCCGTAGTACTTCATCAGCATCGAAAAACTAGCAGTATAGCACCCTAATGCTCGAATAGACTTTTGGGTAAATCCATATTTAAGCGCGCTCCAAGCTGAATCACTTTGCGAAAAATAAGGCACTGCTTTCTCAATATTACAAGCAACATAGAAAAAATCTTCACCCGAATAGTTATTAGTCATGTTAATATCTTCACTTTGACCTACAGTTAATTGTATAGATCGACGTCCAATATCATCAAGACTAAGAGTAGATTTAAAATTTACTTTCAATTTGCCATCTAAATTAAAACTAGAAAGTGAAATAATTTGTGTACTGATCAATTTGTTATCAATAAACAAACCCACACTTGCTTGACGATCTTCAAGCACTCTTCTGCCAACTACTTCTAAATCATAGGAAAAAGTTAATTCCTGGTTTGGTCTAACGGCCAATTTATCATTAGCCGTTACAGTAGATGATGTAATTGTAAAATTTGGTAAAACTGATATATCTAATTTAGGTTCTACTTTCGTACTCCAAGTTAGGGTTTTCAGACCAATTTTATAGAACGCGTTTGGATCACCAATAAATGAACCAGTAGTTCGCGTGAATGAGCCATCAAGCCTTAACAGGCTAATACCTTCTGGCGCAGAGTATGAAAAAGGATATGAAAATATTTGTGGCGGATTATTTTTTAAAATTAAAACAATATTGTCGATTGCTAATTCAAGTATATTGAATGTGCTTATAGTTGATGATCCAATTTCGCCCGTAATAACACCAGATACTGCAGTTGCTGGTGGATCAAAATACACCGATCCATTAAGAGTTTGGTATGGCAAGAAAGTGGCTTTCTCTAAGATTAGTTCGCCATTTTCATTTTTTATACAAGGTGTCTGCAATACCTGTATACCACCAGTGGGTGCTGTATCTATTTTGTTACAAGCAAGGTTCAGCTTGTGATTCTCATCAACAATAACAGAGCCTGAGTAACTTGGTCCGACAGCACCCAATATTGTCGTCGTAGCAAAATCCACTGTTACAGTTTCGCTCGCTACACCGATTGTACCATCTTGTGCATATGTGTTTTGTGAAAAAAGAATAGCTAATAAAATTACTTTTGAAAAAGTGATCCGCATACATCCCCCTAAAAAACATGTAGGATAACAATCGGTATTTTTTAGCTAGACTTAAGTCCTATTTGTTTATTTAACGAGATCTTAACAATGGATGTCTTAATTTGATAAAAAATATTTACTTCTTGATCTTAAAATAATCCATACACCGTCATATTTACTGTCAATATGACGGATCCGACGTCACATTGACTTCTTAATCTTCCCCAACCACTTTAAAACTTCAGGCTGGGATTTTAATAAAAGAACTATTTCTTTCTCCGCTGTAGCAACACTTATCTTTTGTGATTCTAACCATAAATCTTCGAATAAAATTTTTGGACTGGCGTAGCCTAATGAGGGAAAACTTGAATCGTTAATTTCCCCGAAAGCAATTAAACATAAATTTTGCCAGAGGTATTTTGTGGTTTTATTAAATGCGGGTTCATTCAACCGACCTTGCAGTTCGCAGGCTTCTTTAACTTGTTTTGTTGATATGGGTGAATCCATATCTAAGGCTTCAAGAATTAATCGCATATTGCGGGATTGATTTTTATTTCCATTTAAAATCATGTCATAGGTTTTCGCTGTTTCAAAATAAGCTAACAGTTGCACAAATAATTTTTTAGAAAAAAAAGTGGCGCGATTTTGAAACCATTTTGAATACACAACTTCGCCAGACTTAGATAATTGTTCGCGCGAATGCCATAATTGCACAACACGGTTATCTGCGTCTTCGGTCCACTCCCAGCGCATGGTGGTTTTGGGATAAAGGGCTTTCCATAATGACATGATGTCGGGTTTATTTTTAATAGGAAAAACCATCAAACAATGGTGTTGATTGATCATATCAATTTGTTTTTTAAGTTTTTCTGTTAAAGCCATGCTTTGTACAGAATTTCACAATTGACCAAAAATGAATAGCACGAAATAGGTCTCGGTGAGGATAAATTCCTAAAAATTGAACGCATCACTATAAGACGAATTATATAAATTCATCCATACTCAGTAAGAAATCTTCAACATTGACGGCCTGAATATCACCTATTGTTCGTGAGGCACCGCCATAGATGAATAATAAATTTGCTTGGGGATAATCTTTTTTAAATTCACGCAGGCCCAATAAATCTTTTTCACGGATTTGCCCTGCCGTTTTCACTTCTATCGCATGAAATCCACGCTCACCGTATAATATAAAATCGACTTCAACATGCTTTTTTGTATGCCAATATGTCATATCGTATTTAAATTGCAAAAGATCGTTACTCGCTTTGATTTGACTAAATATCAGCGTCTCTAAAGACGCTCCACCGATCTCTGAATCTGCATCCAATATTCCTTTGGGACGAATAACTCGAAAAAGTCCCGAATCAAAAAAATAAAATTTTTCATGACTGATAAGTTCTCTTTTAGCTTTTTTTTGAAAAACAGGAAGCCGATAGGCAATCAGAAGATCTTCTAAAATTTCAAAATATGTTTGTACTGTTTTTCGAGGTACCCCCGCATCAGATGAAACATTACTTATATTTAAAACACTCGCCTGCGATAAACTTGCTGCTTCTAGAAAACGTGCAAAATCATCAACATTTCGAACGAGTCCCTCAAGACGAACTTCTTGATCGATATAAACTTGCAAGTAACTTTCTAAGTATTCATTTGGATCAGCTGAGGTCCAAGATTCTGGCAACATCCCAAATTTAAGTGCTTTTTTGAGATTGAAATCAGAGCCAAGTTCTTGCACTAAAAAAGGATAAAAATTTTGAACTCGAATTCTTCCAGCTAAAAGATTCACACCCGCTTTTTTCAACTTACGCGCATTAGACCCAGTTAAAACGAATTGAAGTGATTGTTTTTTATCGTTCATAAAAGAATGAATTTCATTCAATAGCGCAGGCACTCTTTGAATCTCATCAATGATTACAGGACCTGTGTATTTTTTTGGAATTAAATCCCAAATGCGCTCGGGTCTAGCCCGTAACTCATTAAAAGTGCTGCTTTTTAGTAAATCAATATAGATTGATTTTTTATAAAAAGCTTTAAGCCAACTTGTTTTCCCTGTCCCACGAGGTCCAAAGATAAAATAGCTCGCTGTAGGTGAGGGCTTAAATATTCTGGAATACATTCGGCCATTTTTTCACATATTATGGCCAAGTCAATGCCATTTTGAAATTTAGGCCGTTTTCCTGACGACTTTATGTTTCAACTTACTGAAATTGAAAGGGAAATCTTGAGGTCGCAATTTGCGACCTCAAGTGGAACATGGGGCAGGCGTCGCTCATTACCCTATGTTTTCACCGAGTATGGAGCTGTGATGCTTGCAAGCGTGATAAATAGTCCAATAGCAATAAATGCCAGCATTCAAGTTGTTCGAGCATTTATTCAATTAAGACAAGTTTTATCTTCGCACCATGAACTCTCTAAAAGACTGGACGACCTAGAGAGAAAATATGATCACCAAATTAAATAAATGACCCCATCCCCCCTTAAAACAAAATTGTGACTTTATCACAATGATTGATTGTTCTATTTTGAGACATTTTCCACAATCTATTTTGTCATCATTTGCTGGACTGTACAAAATAGAATCCTGCTTGAGTCAAAAAATGATACCTGCAAACTCACAAGTGTCATCTAATCACTTGTGATATTTATTAGTCACTTAGCCATGGCATCAAATTAGCAGCAGTAAATATTCACACATGATAAGGAGTTTTAAATACAATATGAATTTTAGCATTAGCACTATTAATTTCCTATTAGCTTTACTAGCCCTTCTAATCACTTCAGTTGCGCCCGCTTCCGAGCAAAATGCAAATACCTATTCATCTGTAAGAACTTGTGTAAAAAAAGCCCAACAAAAAAGCTTGCTCTATTGGCAAAATGCAAATGCTTCCTTTGCAAATTGTTCATCGCTTAATGATGAACTTAGTCTTGGCAAAAAAAGTGAAGTTTTTTCTACTGAAACAGATCAGGTAGCACTTGCTCTGCACACTGTATCAAATTGTTTTAATATTCCATATCAGTCAGTTTTTGCAAAATTTTACGCAGAAAGCGGGTTGCAGTCAAATATCGTTGGAAAATCTAAAGATGCAGGATTTGGACAGTTAACAAGCTTAGCGATTAAAGATGTACAGGATAATTCACATATATTTTGGAGACAAATTCAATACTCTAAAAATCCCTTCTGTCAGGATTTGAAAGATAAAATTAAATCTGTGGGCTATAAAAACTTTTTTCATTTTCCAGCAAAGCAAAAATGCCAAGTGATATATGATGATATTGGAATTCTCAGAAATATATTTTTTTCATTCGCTCTTCATAAATTGAACTTTGCTTACGTTACTAAATCTTTTAAGAAATTTCATATTTCAGAAAAGCTATCCAAATCCGGACTTGTGAACCCTCCGATAGACAAAATGATTCAGATGCTTACACTACTTAGCTACAACAATGGTGGCGACTCATCAGTTGCAGATTTGAGCAGGTTTTTAGATAGTCGGATTGATTTTATAAAAAGAAAAGATAAAGAACCCAGAGCTAAGAATCTGACATCTAATCAACAGGCTCAATTTATCGGTGAAGTAAATTATCAAGATTTCAACTTTAGAACTGGGTCAGAAAAATTTTCTCAACTTGTAGCAGATATAGTATTCAAGTTTCCAGATAAGAAAATGGATCTCGTATTTCAGAGCAAAGAGCTTCGAAATACGTCTGCTTCAAAGTTAGGTTTTCCCGAGTGGCTGCGAATATGGCAATCAAATGGCGGGCCAGGCTATATGAATGGTATATTCTTAAAATCTGAGGATCTCAAAAAGAGTGGTTTGTCGGATTGTATTAATGATGTGATCTTTAATTTATAATATATTGAAGAAAATATAACAACACCATACCCTATTAAAATAAAATTGTGACTTTATCACAACGATAGATTGTTCTATTTTGAGACATTTTTTACAATCTATGTTGGTGGTTGTTCATCGTGATAAAATTAAACTATGAAAACAATTATTCTATTACTAACCGTCATCATTTCATTTTCCGCCGTCGCACAGAATTCTAAGGCTTGGCTGCTTAGCCCCGCTGCTGAAGCCCGTGCCGCTAAAAGATTTACGTTAGCTGAATGGTTAGAAAATAAAAATCGTAATAGCATGATGGATATGTGGTTGTCGCTGAATTCCCCGTCACCCTATGAATTCATGGTGGGTGGATCTTTAAATCAATACACTGTTAATTCGTCGGGCCAAGCCCAACAAAAAAAAAGTTCTTATGATGGTGAATTTTCTGCTTATGCCAGATTTGTCGGCCTTACAGGCGAATATCAAAATAACACGGAAGAATCTTTTCACGATGAAACCGGCATTTTTAATGTCAGACTTTTTGGTCACACATTACAAGGTTCAAATTTAACTGTGCATTACGGGTTACGCACACGCACTAATAAAAATGGTTTATATCGATTGAATCAACAATTTGCGGCGGGCACGATGCAATTATATATTATGAAATATTTTGGTGTGTCAGGGAATTACCGTCATCATTTTAAAATTCGTGAAAACTACTACGGTGACACCGACACTAATACAAAAAATTTCGGAGCATTTATTGAGTTCGGATCATTACGATTGATAGGATCATACTTTCAAGAAAATCAATCCTCAGAACTAAACGCTGTTAAAACTGAACTAAAACGTGAAGGCAGTAAAATTAGTTTACAGTTTTTTTTCTAATAGCGCAGCATAGAAGCCATCTGTTTGGTCTTTATGAGGCCACTGTCTAGTTTCTTTTTTCAAGGACCACTTTTTGCCTTCATCCGTATTTAAAAACCATTCAACTTGATCTTCATTTTCTGATTTTAAAAGACTGCACGTCGCATAGACCATTTGGCCATTGGGCTTACACATTTTAGAATAATCAGAAATAATTTCTTTTTGTAAAACCTGTAATCTTTGAATTTCTTCTAATGATAATTTCCATTTTGTATCTGGATTTCTTTTTAAAACGCCTAAACCCGAACAAGGTACATCTAGTAAAACTTTATCAAACGAACCTTCAAGTCGTTTAATGACCTTTGTTGAATCAATTAATTTTGTTTCAACGATGTCGACTTTATTTCTAGCTGTGCGTTTTTTAAGTTCGTTTAGTTTCCAATCATGAATATCCATGGCAATAATTTTGCCTTTGTTTTTCATCAGCGCTGCTAAGTGTAACGATTTACCACCAGCACCAGCGCAGGCATCAACAACCCGCTCACCTGGTTTTGGGTTTAATAACGTAGCAATTGTCTGTGATCCTGCATCTTGAACTTCGAAGTAACCACTTTTAAAAGCATTTGTTGAAAAAACATTTTTTCTTTCAATAAGTCTGACAGCATCTGGATGATCAACCACGGTTTCAGCAAAGATGTCTTCTTTTTCAAGTTCTTTAATGAGTTGATCCCGCTGAATACGTAAAGTGTTAGTTCTTAAATACACATCAGCTTGGCGATTCAGCGATTGCACGATGGCCGGCCATTCAGTGTTAAATTCACTTTCACCTAAATCATATAACCAGTCCGGAAATGATTCCGTCACCGCTTGTGAATATTTCTTTTTTAAATTGGATTTTATTTTTACAACATCAGTTGGAAATTCGTCTTCAAATTCTTGGGTGTCTAAATTATTCTTCAGTAAATGCACAGCCAATAAATCATAAGGTTCAGTCGATTCAGCCACAGTTTCATAATAACGGTAGTGTCTGACGACTTCATAAATTGTTTCAGCAATAAATTTGCGATCGCGCGAGCCAAGTTTTCGATTTTGTTTGAAGATTTTTTCAATGACTTTATCAGCGTATTTATGATTTTGAAAAATATCAGCTAAAGCTTCAGAAACTTTTTTAAGAATATGGAAATGCAATTTCATGATTTATCCAGTTTAGAAAGTAGCTGCTAGAAAGTAGCTGCTAGAATGTAAAAACGGCTCCAACTGAAATGAACGTTCCATTCAGCTGACCATCACTTGTAATGTGTAAGTGATTTCTTAACCCACCTTCGACAAAAAAACCAGTGTTCTCAAAAATATTAAATAGGCGTAGCCCCAGCATCAGTTGATAATCCAAAGATAAGACTGATTCCCCATCTACTTGTTTGAAAAAAATTCCAGGTCCTGCGGCAATTCCGAAATAAAGCGGGAACTGCGACCCTGCATCGGGGAAAGTCATCCCGTAAAGAAAACTCATTTTAGAGGATTTTTGTCCGACCGGTTCAAAGTTATTGTAGCTGATTCTAACAATTTCATCATACAAGGTTGAATCCTGTGTCAGTCTATATGTTAAATCAAATCCCACTTTGCCGATATCAGTTTGTTTAGAATCATTTCCCCAGTTGTAAGCCGTCACAGACGAATAACTTCCGATGCCTAAGGCTAAATAATGATCTTGCATAGAAAGTGATTCAATCGTGCTGGGGTATCTGGTTTGATAGCTATCTTCATTACCCTGGCTGTTTTGGGCTATACCACGGTTTTGAAAATATTTTGCGGCTGCTTTTTTACCAACCACAGGTGCTGCTGCATGAGCCTGAAACGTAAAAACAAGGACTACTGCTAAAATAACATGATGAATAATCTGTTTCATATGCTATCAGGTTAAATCAGAGGCATCGGTATTGACTACACTTTACAGGCTGACGCTATGCGAAAGTTTAGTCTAGATTGTCGGGAATATTGACCCAAACCAAACGCTACCCTACGTTAATTTTAGCTATGAAATGCCCTTTCTGCGGACACTCAGATGACAAGGTTTTAGATACCCGCGTACAAAAAGACGGTGGGATACGCCGTCGTCGCGAATGTCTATCTTGCAAATCAAGATATTCAACTCTTGAAAATGTTGTTTTGAGTTATCCCTTTGTTATTAAAAAAGATGGCCGCCGAGAACCATTCAATAAAGAAAAATTACTTCGCGGGCTTCAAGCCGCCTGTCAAAAAAGACCAGTCAGTCTTGCACAACTTGATGGAGTCATTGAACGAATTGCAGCATGGGTGATTACTCGTGGCGAAGGTGAAATTTCAGCTCGTGTTGTGGGTCGCCGTGTGATGGCTGAATTAAAACATCTTGATGATGTGGCCTATGTGCGATTTGCCAGTGTTTATAAAACTTTTAAAGATGTTCAAGATTTTGTCGAAAAACTTGAAGGCGATGAATTAATTGATATGGTTGATTCGTCTGGTCCACAACTGAGTTTAACATCTATGCCTATAAGAAATTTGGAAACGAGGAATTTTGAAGATGAGAAGACAATCCCGAGAACTCGCCCTGCAGATCCTATTTCAAACTGAGTTCGCTCCTGAAATTAGTCTTACTGATTTATCCAATGTATTTAATAAATCATTTGATCAACAAATTATGACCTATACCCATGAGCTTGTTAAAACAGTTCAAAAAAATAAAGAAGCCATCGATACAAAAATTCAAGAAACCAGTCGCCACTGGAAAATGGAACGTATGGCTTCTGTTGATCGTAATATTTTACGCATTGCTGTAGCTGAAGTTTTATTTATGGATCAAAAAGTCGAACCTAAAATTGTCATGAACGAGGCCATTGAAATCGCTAAGGTTTACGGCACACAAGATTCAGGTTCATTTGTTAATGGACTGCTGGATCAAATCATAAAAAATGAAACAAACTGATTTAGCCATCCCTCAGTCTGACGCAAAACTTTGGGTTGTTATTGATGACCCTGAAAATCAACATTGGAAAAAAATTAATTTTGAAAGTGGCTTCATGCTTTCAAAGTTAAAAATGAAAATAGAAAAATGTGCTATACCCAATGAATTACAAACCATTTTGAAAAAATCACATTTTAATTACAAAGAACAGATCACTGACCCTAGTTGGTCTATTGTAGGCTGTCGCAATCACTTTTCAGCTGATTGGATTTTTTTGATTCACAATACAAAATCCTTTGATGAGAAAAAATTGATCAAAGTGATCAACGATCTACACATCTATAGCGTCAGGTTTTACAGCCCTTTTAGCCCTTCAACTAGCCTAAAATCTAGTTTAAAACATTTCGACATCGTTTCTGACTAAAAATAAATCCCGTTTCCATTTACAGTGATTGTATGGAAAAAAATATTTTTGAAAAAGTTGAAAACCTATTTGATCAAGATGATGTTCAAGAACACTTGAAAATTTACACTAACGAAAAATTTAATGTGGAACCCAATCATCAGTTGCTGGCTAATATCCAATTTAATGAGTCGCCTGAAAAATGGGAACTGTTTTTTACAAGATTGATTCCATTTTTTGAAATGGGTTTATTTGTTAAAAACGATTCTATCGTTAAATTATTTTTAAATGGTCACACAGCCGATATCCCAACTTTAAAATTAAATTTTAAATTACCGACTTCGCCTTATTTTAATATTTTAAGAACGCCGGCTGTGCCACTACTTAGAGAACTTAAATTAGAAAATCTGATACAAAGTGAAAAAGCTTGTGGCTTACTGATCAGATTAGACCAAAATGAATATATTGTCTTATTCACCGAAGTCGCTGACCCTTGGTTAAGACTACGCTGTGAAAATTTACAAAAATCTTTAATCCAACATGATTACTATTAGTCATGACAGTCTCACAAAATATCCACACTATTTTTATTTTATCAGACGGTACCGGGGAAACTGCAGCCACTATGGTGCGTGCGGCGCTGGTTCAATACGCGGCCCAAGAAATTAATATTATTCGCTGTAAAAATTTAAGAACTGACGAACAAGTTCTGAAAACCATCGATGATTGTTTTGATAAGCGCGGCATGATTGCTTACACATTTGCAAGTCCACTGACCAGAAAAAAAATTGCAGAAACCTGCACCAATAAATCAATTCCTGCCACTGATTTACTGGGCCCATTAATATCAACGCTGGATGATTTTTTTGGCGTGCCATCGTCAAGCCAAACAGGATTATTACGACAAACTAACGATCATTATTATAAACGCATTGAAGCCATCGAATACACGGTCAGACACGATGATGGAAAAACAACGCACGAACTAGATAAAGCCGATATTGTGCTTGTGGGGATTAGTCGAACAAGTAAGACACCCTTAAGTATTTTTCTGAGTCACAAGGGCTGGAAGGTCGCCAATATTCCTTTAGTTTTAAATTCACCATTACCTGAACAACTTTTCAAAATTGATCAAAGAAAAGTTGTAGGGCTAATTATTGATATTGATTCTCTTCAAAGAATTAGAAAAAATCGCCTTGAAAAATTTGGCCAAGATGCCGGTGGCGATTACGCATCACTTCAGCAGATCATGAAAGAAATTGAATTTGCGGAAAACTTATTTAAACAAAATAAACGTTGGCCTGTGTTCAACGTCACCGAACGGGCCCTTGAAGAAACGGCCAGCGAAATCGTTCGTCTTATCGCTGCACGTATGGGTTTGCCCGATTCAGTGTTGTTTTAATTATTTAAAAACTAGTTTCGTTCTTGATCACTGGTTAATGCTTGAAAAAATATTTCAGCAGTTTTAGCCGCAGGGCCTACGGTTTTACGGTAATATTTAAATTCAGTGTTAAATTCGAAATCAGTAACTTTGATTTTATTTAATCTTCCACCACGAATTTGTTTTTTCACTGAATGGGCAGGTAAAAATCCAATGCCTAATCCGTTTTCGATGACCCGTTTTAATGTACCTACATTTGATGATTCAAAAACCGCAGGCAATGTTCCCATTTTTTCTAATAAAATTTTATCAAATGCCGGGAATTCATTCGCAAAATGCACATAAGGAATTTTTTTAATTTCAGCTAATGTCACTGTCGGTGGATAAAATTCATCTTTACCCGATCCGACAAGCCACATTTCTTCTTTTAATAAGGTATCTGCCTCTGAATTTTTTAATGTGACATTATAATTTTTTTCAACATCAGGTAAAACGACAACGTCTAATTCACCTTTTTCGTAGCTTTTAATCAGGTCTTCACCTTTGGCATAATCAACTTTGATTTTAAAATCAGGATTATATTTAAGTAACCGGCTGACTACGGGGCTCATGAGATGAAGACCTATTGAATTTAAAGTCCCGATTTTAAGTTGGCCTTTAAGTTGGGCGCCGACAGATTTAATGGCGATTTCTGCTTGCTGGGATAAATTTAAAATTTTCTTAGCATGGTCGTAAAGAAGTTCACCTTGGGCTGTAGTTTTAATCTGTTTTGAACCACGGGCAATCAGTTCGACACCTAATTCGTCTTCTAAGTTTTTCATTTGTTGACTGACCGCTGGCTGAGTTAAAAAAAGCTTATCAGCAGCAGCTGTCATACTTCCTTCAGAGACAACCATGACGAAAGTCTGGAGTTGAGATAGGTTTAACATAAATTACCCCTTTGTGTGATCACAAAATTATGACTATAATATTAATTATTGTAAATGTATTACAACTAGTGAGGCAACATGAGATCGCATTCTTTCAAGTTCTTTATTTTAAGTCTTATGCTTTTTTTCTCTTTTTCATCAAATGCACGAACTTTTAAAAATGCTTACATTTCATTTGAGATGCTTGATACATGGAAATGTAAACTGGAACAAACTGAATGGGTTTGCCGCAGCGAAGACCCCCAAGAATCTAAAGAAGCCGTCATTATTTTAACAGCTAAAGAAAAAGGACCTTCAGACAGTTTTATCATCTACCAAGATCATATGTCTAAACCGATGCCTTTGAATTTAAAATCTGGCGGCACTATTCAGTCAAAGGTCACTATACCGCCCCGTGAAAATTTAATCAATGATCACAAATGGCTTGATTCTTTTCACACGAACAGCGAAGTTCAAAATTATTACACGCGTTATGTGGCGACTATAAAAGATCAAATCGCGATCTTGATCACGTTCAGTGCTCACACAAGTTATTATGCAAAACACAGCCCTAACTTTTTAAAAACAATTCAGTCATTACGGGTTATTGCGACGAAAGATATTTTATCACGTCCTGATCTAGGACCGATTCGTGGTTCTGGTGAATTCTTAGGTGATGGCATCAGCCAAGCTATACCCAGCGATCTATTAGCAGCTGAAGATGAATTAAATGCCGGCGGCAAAAAAGGCTTATTACAAAACGAAATGTTTCTTGGATTTTTATTATTGTTATTAGCTGCAGGCAGCTACATCGGCATCAAAATTTACCAGAATAAGAATAAATAAATTAGTTGATTAATGTTGTCATTCAGATTTATCGATCTTTTCTACATTTGAATGTGGAGATGATTTGCATAAAGTCCTCGGGAATTTTATATTTTTTAGTCGTCACAAGTTCTAATAGCTCATCATAAGATTCAGTCATAAAAGTGAATCTATATTGTACATATTCTTTGCCCTCACATAAAATATTCATTTCCCAGCGCATGAACATTTCATTTGGCCTTTCAATGTCATTTGATTTTATTATGTTAGCATTGATTTCAGATTTATGATTATTTATATTAACTAATTCATTCATAAGTACAACAGAACTCATATTAACTTTGTTGCTAAAGTAAAGATTAGCTTCTTTCTTTGTGAGAAAGTCTACAAATTTTATACTAAACCAATTAGCCACATTCTTATCTTTATAGTTTTTACATTTTGATGTTCTTGTGAAAATTAAATTTGATGCAGTTTTATTATTTTCATTAATATTAGCCGCCTCTTGAGTAGGTGATACTTCAAAGCATTTTGAATAAGAAATATTAAAATTCTCATTTTCTAAATCTACGCGATTATCGGAAGGCATGTTATCTTTGATATAAAAAATCTGATTTGTTCTTGGTTTCCAGTATTTTTTATTAAATGTTTCAAGTGCCTTTTCAGCGGCTTTAAATTTTTTAATGTTTTCATCTTTAATAGAGGTCTCAGCATAGGATTGGGCCTCAAAAAAAATAAAAAAGACTAAAAATTTCATCGATCTTTCCTGCATTTAAATGTCGAGATGATTTGCATGATGTCGTCTGGGAGTTGGTAGTTGTGTTTAGTTACAAAATCTAGTTGCTCTTGGTAACTATCTGGTATTAACTCAATCTCGTAGATTTCATTTTTTTTCCCGAGCAGTAAATTTTATAGGACAGTCTTAATTCAACTACAGAGTTAACATCAGAGATACTGGATACAAGCTTAGCTCTATGAGAGTTTAAAGATATCAAATCAGAAATAGTTACTCTCCGATAGTTGTATACTTTTGATGGCTCGAATTTTATCTCATCATTAGAAATTTCTTTATCGAAAAGAATCGTAAACCTATTGGTGAAAAAGTATGACATGTTGTCTGAGCAATCTTTTTTTCTAGTAAAAACTAAGCCTGCAGAGTCTTCGTTTGATTTTTTTTCGTCTTTCTCATCACCAGTTTCATATATAACCGGCGCAACATTAAAGCATTTATTATAAGATATATGGTAGTACTTGCCGCTCAAATCAATTCTATTTGTTTTATCTAAATAATCATTAATAATGATTGGCATTAAATTTCTTTTTTTCCAGTACGTTTTAGAAAAATTGTCGCTATTCATTTTTTTTGTGTCCACATTTTTTGCAAAAAGATGTGGACATTTAAGAAATATTAAAACAAATAAAATGATAATTATTTTATTTTCCATATTTCCTTCTAGCAATATTTTTAAATGTCACTGGGGATTTAGCAACTAAGCTATCCAATGCTATTCTCAAATCCACAGTTAGATTTGGCTTCGATTCGTCTAAGTTTATATTATCAAAATATAGTAAGAATTCACCTGTTTTAGTATTTAGCTTAAAAAAGACCTCTTTATTACTCCATTTAGCATACGTATATATTAATTGATTACTACGAGATAGATTTTGTGCAAACTTTTTTATAGGAATAATAGTATCTTCTGAGTTTATTGAGACTTTTACTTCATTTGCAATAGCTATTTTATCAGATAATATCCTGCCAGATATAAATGCTTTATCAATTCGTAGTTTGTCAAAATATTTTGCCTGATACACTTTGATGCCAACATTGTTCTCTGAATAAATTGCTGAGTTGTGTTGTATTCTATATATGACAGATTGACCCGGATTAATCAAACCTTGTTGTTCATTCATTTCACTAGTCATGCCATTTACATCGTAGCTGTTTCTCATTATTGAAAAGCTTACCGCAGTTGATTTATGATTAAATACTTCAACAGAATACAAACCATCTTCAGCATTCACATTTATATAATTAGCCGAGAGTTCATTGTCTGTGATTTCATCATAAGTAGTTATTGCTTCAGGTGTAGAATATGAGGAACTTTCGCTTTCATCAAACATTATATTTTGTAGCGAGTTTACACCAACTAGTTTACCACTTGGCTCAGTAATCAACATGTTTAAATTTCCAGTAACAGCAATATAAAACATTGAGGGGTCTGCAATTTGATTAAACAGCCTGTAACCTCTAACTTTTTCTAATGCAATTCTTTTTGTACTTATATTACATGGGTCATTAATTTCGTAATATATTTTTCCATCTACATCAACGCTCATACCTTTAGCTAAAACAAAATGAAGCCTACTCAGATCATCAGGATATCTTGCAGATGGTACTTTTATAATGACTGGATTATTTTTACATATATTGTTATTAATAGTTTTAAACCCATTAAGAAAGTTATTAGAATTAAAATCAATTTTACTAATAAATGAAATCTTTGAAGAAGCTATATTTTTACATTCTGTTTCTAATTTTCCGCTTTTGACGCATTCGGCAATATACGAAACTCTAGCAAAATCTGCTGCGCCAGGGCCTATGACATTACTATTATTGTCATAGCCAGCATTTTTAGTTTTAAATTGAAGATTTCTTGTGTCACTTATGAAGTTTATAAATCCAGAATTTACACTTTCTGGATTTATTTCATTTCCATTATATGATTTTTTTATTCCATAGTGGTGCATCAGCATGGCAAAGCTAGTCGTGTAACAACCACTCCCTCGAATTTTATTCTTTTCAGAAAATGCGTATGGCAATGGCCCCCAAGGTAGCTCAGCCTGCGAAAAATATTTTATTGTTTTCTCAACATTACAATAAACATAAAAACTATCACTTATATCATTGTCCGAAAAATCTTGGTCCTCGCCTATTCGAACCGATGCAGTATATGAAATTTCTCCAACATCATCAGCTGTAAATTTTTTCTTGAAGTTAACTATATGTCCACCACTAACTGAAAGTGCGGACACAGGCACAGCTTGTGTTAATATTTCATCTGTATTTAGAAAGCGAAGTTCGACTATTGCTACTCTATCATCTACAGGCCTTAAATCAGTTGTTGTAATTGTTAAGTTAAAATTAATCTCTTCATCAGGCTTAACAGCAAATTTTTCATTAGCAGTTCTTTGAGCTGGTGATATATCAACTTTTTTTAAAGTTAAATTTGCTTGCTTCGTACTCCATGTCAATGTTTTTAAACCCACTTTGTAGAATGCATTCGGATCATTAGGAAAACCTAAAACTGTTTGTGTAAAAAAACCACTGAGCTGAAGTAAATTAATACCTCCAGGTGCACTGTATGAAAATGGATATGAAAATACGCGTGGCGGATTGTTCTTTAAAAGAAGTGTTATATTATCTATTGCAACCTGTAGAATATTTTTAGGACTTAAACTTGATGATCCAATTTCGCCTGTAATAAGTCCAGATACCGAAACAGCTGGTGGATCAAAGTAAACAGCACCACTGTTTGATACATATGGTAATAGACTTGCGTTACCCAATACCAACGCTCCGTCTGCATTTTTAATACAAGGCACTAAAAATGTTTGTCCGTCTTGAAATCTTTGACATGAAATTTGTAACTTATGTTTGTCGTCAATCGTTACAGAACCAGAGTAACCAGGTAGAACTGAACCTGGCGCTATTGCTGTTGTAGCAAAATCTACTGTAGCTGGATCTGTACTGACACTACCAGATACACTTTGTGCATATGTGTTTTGTGAAAAAAGAATTACCAATAACATGGCACTTGAAAAAGTAGTCCGCATGCATCCCCCTAAAAACATGTAGGATAATGATCGGTACTTTCCAGCTAGACTTAAGTCTTATTTGTTTATTTGACGAGATCTTAACAGCAGATGTTTTATTTTGATAAAAGTATTTATTTTATTGATTTAAATTTTTTGAAATAAACCTAATTAATTACAAAATCAGTAAAGTACACGTCTTTAACTAAACCAGCAGTTAAGACTTTATTCACTTCTTCAACGATTTTATCTTTTAAGAATAATTTACCTTGAATCGATTCTAAATCAGAATAAGTCTTATCATTTAATAAACGAATAATACGATCACGGGCTTTTGCTGTTTTGTCTGATTCCATAATTTCAGTGAACGAACGAGCACTCATCATATCTAAGTTCACTTGTAATCTGATTGTTCGACGTGGCTGACCAGATAGATTCACAATGAATTTATCCATTGTGTATATATTAGATGTTTTTTCAAATTCTTCTGGAAGGCTTGCAGGCTTACGCAAAGTTTCTTCAATAATGTATGGGGATTCGTAACCAACTGTTGCTGAATAAGCCCAGTATGAACCAATACCTAGTCCACTTAAGTTAAATGTGATCAGCATAGCATTCATAATCAGCTGTAATTTTTCTTTCATATAAGTATTCCCTATAAAAATGAGGTCTGTAAAAATAGTTCTTAAATAAATTATCGGATCTTCCGACAAAGGTCTTAAGACATAAGTTAAATAATTAAGATTATATGTCTGAGTGATTAACCCCATAAGGAGTTGTCTTTCGTATCAGAGTGAGACAAATTTATAACCGAGTATGAAAATGACTAAGTCTTTTACGCTATTTACAATCTTATTTCTTGCCGTGAAAATATCTGCAAGCGATCAGTCTATGAAGCCCCTTGAAGTCCTACAAGTTTCAAAAGATCCTGAACTCTCTAGCCCAATTCTGCTTGCGGATAAAACGGCTCGCAAACTTTATTTTTTTTCAAGCCCTGATAAATTAAACACCAACGAAGCTTTTGAAATTGATATCGGTAAAAGTGGTGGCAATAAAACAAAGCGGGATGATCATAAAACCCCTGAAGGCATTTACTTACTTCAAGAAAAGATGACTCAGCCGCAGATTCCTTTTGATCTTTATGGGTCTTTAGCTTTTACAACCAACTACCCTAATGTCTTTGATAAATATGATAATAAAACCGGTTCAGGTATTTGGCTGCATTCGGTTCCCGATAATGTGCCACTGAATCGTGGATCACGTGGATGCGTAGTTGTAAGAAATGATATTATTAAATCTTTATCCGATAAAATTTATTTAAATAAAAGTTATTTAATTATTAATGATAAAACAAATTGGGTTGATTTTAGAACCCACAGTGATCGTAAATTAAAAATTATGAATTGGGTGCAAAACTGGAAAGCTGTTTGGGAAACGCAGAATCTAGAACCTTACATTCAATTGTATTCAGATCGCTTTTCTGCCCCAGGTTTTAATAAAAACAGTTGGTTAAAACATAAAGAGAAATTAAAAAAGATGTATCAAAAAACAAGTGTTGTTATGGGTGAACCGCATATCTTTCATCAGAAAAATCAGTACTTAGTGAAATTCGTGCAGAACTATGCTTCAGATAAACATCAGGATAAAGGGATTAAAACCCTTTATCTGATTGAAGAAAATAACGATTTAAAAATATTACGTGAAGAATGGGTCGGACTATAATTGTCTACGTTTTATAGTGTATCGTCAGCTTTTTCTGTGCCTTCGATATCAATTTTTTCAGAATCAGATTCAAGATCAATTAAGTTTTTATCGTATTTTTCGATTTCTTCTTGAGTCACACGACCAAGACGTAAATTAATCTCAAATAAACGTTTATCAAATTTTAAATTTTCTACTGATTTATTTAATGACATAGAAGTCTCCTGTGATTGCTGAAAATGACCAGCTGAAAAATAGTCCTTATATTTAAGCCAAAAATAGTCCGAAATCTACAGTTAATTCCAGTACTTTGGCTTTTCGTTCGATTTAGGCTTTTCGTTGTCGACAACTAGCCTTAAATTTGAGCTCTTTCGCTTAATCTTATTCGCAACCATATTTCTTTTATAATAAACATGGCCTTTTAAAAATAAAAACCCTGATACAAGCCCACCTAAATGCGCCAGATAAGCCACATCGCTGCCTGAAAAACCTGTTGTGATAAGCGAAGCCATATCAACCGCTCCTGCAATAATCACAAAGTACTTTGCTCTGAGTGGGAACAACCCCATGAAGTAAATCATTCGCTCTGAAAATAGAATGCCATATGCGATCAATAGTCCGAACAAAGCCCCAGATGCCCCCATGACGGGCGTAACTAAGACCGGGCGAAAACCTGTCGAGGCTGAATAGATACCTACAACTAAGCAGTAAGTCACAGCGGCCGCTGTGCCTGTGAAAAAATAATAAATCGTGAAAAATTTAGAACCCCAGGTTTTTTCAAGTTCAGATCCGAAAAACCACAGCATCAACATATTAAATAAAATATGTGTCGGCGAAACCGCATGAAAAAACATATAAGTGACTAATTGCCAAATATAGAATTTTTCAATCACTAAATCTGGAACTAAAATCAGGCTTCTCCATCCTTGAAAACCAAAAAAACGATCTAAAATAATTTGAATTAAAAACCAAATCGCTATATTTGTGATCAATAGTTTTTTTACGACTGGGGTCATCGGGGCTACTGAAAATGAACTCATGATCTGCTTCCTTTATGAATTTTTTTGATTCGTAAAAAATAATCAGTGAATTTTTTATAACTGGTTTCAACTGTTTCAATAATTAGTTTTGTTTCTGCAATCAGCGGGAAAAAATTAAGATCGCTGTTCCATCTAGGTACGATATGATAATGCAAATGATCCGGAATCCCAGCACCACCCGTTGCCCCGTGGTTCATGCCAATGTTTAAACCCTGTGGGCTATAAACATCTTGAATGGATTGAATGGCTAGCTTCAGTGTTTGATGTAAATCAGTGTATTCTTGCTGTGATAAGTCTAAAATATCACCGACATGTCTTAACGGTAAAACTAATAAGTGACCATTGTTATACGGGTATTTATTGAGAACAATTTGTGTTGTTTTACCTTTGTAAATACACAACGTTTCTACATTTTCTGTGTTTTTTGCAGACGTACAGAAAACACACCCTTTGGGTTTAATTAATTTTCTGACATACTTCATACGCCCAGGTCTAAAAAACAGGTCTCGTTCTAAAGGCCAAATCTCTTTATCTAAATGAACAAATGATTTTGTTTTTATAGAAGATTTAGCTTTAGCCATACTATTCCCAGTATCCTGGCATAAGATATAATGGTTGATTTAAGTATTTTAATTTAAAAATATTTTTCACCACAGCTTCAATGTTTTGGCCGCGTTTTGACTTCATTTGATCCGCGAATTCAGTCAGCGAATTTAATTCATCGTCATCATCTGATTCAGTAAAAATATCTAAAAAAGACATTCTTGATTTTTTAGGTCTGAAAACTTCGTAGTCATCACCTAATTGGGCCCGCTGCGCAGCTAAACGAATAGCATCTTCAAGAGTACCTTCAACGTCGGCAAATTTTAATTTCACAGCTTGTGAGCCGGTCATGACACGGCCATCAGCGTACTGACTGACATAATCAATTTTAAGATCACGGGCCGTAGCCACTGTGTTCCTGAATTGATTGTACACATCATTAATCATATCTTGAAATAATGCCCGTTCATCATCACGCATTTGGCGGTATTCAGAACCTGAATCTTTAAATTTTCCTGATGTGATTGTGTATCTTTGAACTTTAGCCCAATCATACAATTTTTCTAGATTGGCGAATTCCATGATCACACCGATTGATCCGACCATTGCGCCTGGGGCCACTAAGATTTGATCACATGCTAAAGCGGCATAATAACCACCGCTAGCAATTAATCCCGTTGACACACAAATGATTGGTTTTTTAGTTTCTTTTTTCGCGCGCAAAATTTCGTAATAAATTTCTTGCGACGGCCCTACTGCACCACCTGGGGAATTAATATCAATAACGATGGCTTTAATTGAATCTTCTTTTTGGTATTTTTTAAGAGTACTTAAAAACTTTTTACCGTTCATAATTACACCGTTAATTTCAAGGTGTAATATTTCATTCTTAGAAAATTTACGAACTTCTTCTTTCGAAGTCATGGCTGAAAAACTGTTAACGGCTTTGTAAAAACCCCAACCAATTAATACCAATATAGCGAATGCAAACGTTTTACGATTCAAAAACTTATCCATAAATCTCCGATAACTGGTAAGTATATCCATATTAATGTTTAATCTATAGCATGGACATAAAAAAAGGGAGCATCGTGCTCCCTTATAATCATATTCAGATTTTTGTTTTTTGACTACTGACTTAGCTGTTTAAGTGAACTTTAGGTCGTCTTATTTCGCTTCGCAGTAGTCTTTTGATCAATTTAGTCTTTTTTAAGACCTTTTAGTTGATCGCCAAACACATCACCTAAACTTGTTTTAGATGTTGTAATTGCTTTTTTAGCATAATCTTCCACGTCACCTTTTTGTTCGCGAAGTTTCACAAGTTTAGAAGAAAGACCCACTTTACGTGCATCTTTATCGATTGTGATGACTTCAGCTTTAATCGTTTGACCCGGTTTAATGAAATCTTCAACTGTGTTTACTTTATCAGTTGTTAATTCAGAAATGTGGATTAAGCCTTCGATATCAGATTCAAGCTCAACGAAAGCACCAAAATCAACTGTTTTAGTTACTTTCACTTCGTGTTGAGTTCCGATTCCATATTTTGTTTCGATTTGTGACCAAGGATCACCTTCAAGTTGTTTAATACCTAAAGAGAATCTTTCATTTTCAGTATCGACACCTAATACAACGGCGCGAACTTTTTGCCCTTTAGCAAACATCTCAGAAGGGTGATTCACACGTTTAGTCCAAGAGAAATCAGAAATATGAACTAAGCCGTCGATACCCTCTTCGATACCAATGAAAACACCAAAGTCAGTGATTGATTTAACTTCACCTTCAATGATTGTTCCTGGTGGGTATGTTTCTTTCATTTCTAACCATGGGTTAGTTTGAAGCTGTTTCATACCTAAACTGATACGACGATTTTCCATGTCGATTGCTAAAACTTGAACATCAACTTGTTGTTCAACTTGTACGATTTGGTTGGCGTGTTTTACACGTTTAGTCCAAGACATTTCTGAAACATGGATTAAACCTTCAACTCCGTCTCCTAATTCAACAAAAGCGCCATATTCAGCAACTGATACGACTTTACCTTTATGTTTTGAACCAATTGAATACTGAGCATGAACCGCAGCCCATGGATCATCAGTTAATTGTTTCATACCTAAAGATACGCGTTCTTTTTCAGTATCGTATTTTAAGATTTTAACTTTGATTTCATCACCAACGTTGATCACTTCAGACGGATGTTTAATGCGTCCCCAGCTCATGTCAGTAATGTGTAATAGACCGTCTAAACCACCTAAATCAATGAAAGCTCCGTAGTCTGTGATGTTTTTCACAAGACCCATAACTGTAGCGCCTTCTTTCATTTGATCAGCTGTTTGAGCTTTCAATGTATCGCGTTCTTCTTCAAGAATTGCACGACGAGAAAGAACGATGTTTCCACGTTTTTTGTTAAATTTGATAACTTTAAATTTATATTTTTTACCTAAATAAACATCCATATTACGCACTGGACGCAAATCGATTTGTGAACCTGGTAAGAATGCTTTAACACCGATATCAACACTTAATCCGCCTTTAACTTTTGCAATCACTAAACCTTCAATGATTTCTTCGTTTTCAGCAGCTTTAGAAATATCAGACCAAGCACGTAACATGTCAGCTTTATCTTTTGATAATGCGATCATGCCGTTTTCATTTTCGATACGATCAATGAGAACTTCAATTTTATCACCTGGCTTGATTTGGCGAACGCCATCAACCACGCGAAATTCATTGATAGGAATTAAGCCCTCAGATTTATAGTTGATATCAACTAATACGTAATCTGATTGCACTTCAACAACTAAACCTGTGACAACGTCACCGACTTTAAAGTCTTGTTCTTTAGTTGCAGCTTCGAAAAGTTTTTCAAACTCTCCAGCTTTCTGAGCTCCAGAATGAATCCCTGGATTCGCTGGAATTTTTGCATCTTCAGCGTCTAATAATGCTAAGACCGATAGTTTTTCTTTTTGGCTTTTGCTTAGTGTTTTGTTCATGTTTGTTTTTTTCTTTCCTCCCACGCAAAGAATCCTCTTGGAACTCAAAGGGTGAAGAGTCGTTCTACGGGTTTTTGAAGATTCGGTCAATCGAGAAAATACGAGCTGAAACTGCCACTGGACCGGGTCTTAAAGAGATTGAATTTGCGAGCGAATATGTTTTTCCGCGAGATCAACAACAGTTAAAAGATCTAACTCAGATGTGTCTAAAACAAGGGCATTATTTGGAACCAACAGAGGAGCGACTTTACGAGTAGAATCTTGTCTGTCACGGATTTTTTGTTGTTCTATTAAAACCGCTTGATCAAGACCCTGCTCTTGGGCTCGGCGTTGCGCCCGATTTTCAGAATGAGCTGTTAAATAAATCTTTGCTTCAGCATGGGGAAAAACAACAGTTCCGCAGTCACGGCCTTCAGCAATAAGACCTTTATTATTCACTGCAAATTGGCGCTGATTATCTAAAAGAGATTGTCTGACTTCAAGGTATTGGCCGATTTGGCTGGCAACATTTCCGACTGCTTCTTGAGCAATTGCATCGGTCACATCTTGGTTTTTAAAGTAAACTAGAGTTCTTTCAAAAGATAATCTGATTTCCCAAATATTGGAATGACAAAGTTCTGTCAAAGCGATGGGATTGTTAAGATCTACACCGGTTTGAAGCGCCGCATAACCAAGTCCACGGTAAAAAGCACCAGTCGACACCCATGGTACCCGGAATTTTTTTGAAAGCTCGCGGCTAAGTGACGATTTTCCTGAGGCAGCAGGCCCATCGACGGTAATAACATATCCCATAATGTGGCGACACTACCTGATAATTGGAACCTCAGTCAGCATTTTTTCAATGGCTTCGATCGCTTTTTTATTTTCCATTGGTTGTCCGACAGTCATTCTTAAGTACGTATTAAAACCATAATTACCAACAGGTCTTAAAATGATCCCTTTTTTAAGCAAATTCTGAAAGCAGTCATCCGCTATTCTTAAAGTATCGAATAAAACGAAGTTCGCTTCCGACTTAAAATAAGGCAAACCCAATCGCTTTAATTCGGTATAAAAATAATCTAACCCTTCCCAAACTATTTTTTGTGAAGCTTTTAAATAATCTTTATCATCTAAAGCCGCAATGCCAGCCACTTGCGCTAATTCATTCACATTAAATGGATTTCTGACCCGATTGTAATATTCTAAAACATACTCCGGAGCTAACAAGGCGCCTAAACGTAAACCTGCTAACCCGTAAACTTTAGAAAATGTTTTAATCACAATCACATTTGAATAATTTTTATAAAACTGAACCGCTTCTTTAAACTGAGGGTCACGTACATATTCAGTGTAAGCTTCATCAAAAACCAAAAGCACATCATCACGATTTCCCATGCGGACTAAAAATTCCTCAAGCTCAGCCCCTCCAACACAAGTTCCTGTTGGATTGTTTGGATTGGGAATAAAAACGATTTTAGTTTTTGCTGATGGATTGCGATAAAAATCATCAGCAATCGCTTTTAAATCCATTGTTAAATCTTTTCCTCTTAACGGAACTGTTCTGACTTTAACCCGCGCCGCCTGCGCGCAAACTTTATAGGCCACAAAAGCCGCTTCAGACGTTAAAATGGCGTCACCAGCCTCGCAAAAAATACGAATCAACAAATCAATGATTTCATTTGACCCGTTACCAATTCCAATCTGTGTCGTTGGTGCATTCCATTTTTGGGAAATTTTTTGAACTAATTCAAAGCATGATGGATCTGGATAACGGTGCTGGCTATTCAAGGCTTTTTTAATAGCCTCAATCGCTAAAGGGCTTGGCCCCAAAGGGTTTTCATTACTGGCTAATTTGTAGACTTCAGTTAAACCAAATTCTCTTTGTGTTTCCGCAATTGGTTTGCCAGGCTTGTATGGAACTAAATTTAAAATTTCAGCAGATACTTTCATGATTGACCCTCGATCAGACAATATCTAACATGAAAAGACTTTATATGTCTAATACTGTGCTAGCGATTTATTTAGGTGAGACTTACGTTGAGATTGAAGCTCGCGCGGCCGGTCTAAATAAAACAATGTCATCTTTATTCCACAAAAGCTTCTTTTTGCCTCAGTCTTCTTTTAAAAATTCTTTAAATCAATTTATTAAATCTTTGGCAACCACTGATATCGTTATTGAAAAAGCCTATCTGGTAACGCGCTATCTAGACCGTCTGAAACCGTTTAGACTGGGCGGCAGCGTTGTGCAAGTCACAGAAAAACTACAAGAAAACAATTACACTTTTGAAAATTCAAAAAATTTATCACTGGCTGCGGCTTCATTAATTGTCACAATCGATGAAGACACAACAGCTGAAGATTTAAATACAGAGCTGCAAAAAATTAAAAAAATAAATCCTGACGCCAATAAAGTTGTATTTAATGTGGGTCCACATTTAAAAAATAAATTAGAATCAACCAGGCATTTTTTCAAAGAAAATGGATTTACTGAATTCGTCAATGAATCAACCGAATCTATGAAGTGCCTTCGTAAAACCTTAATCAACGCAGGCACTGAGGGCACTAAAGAAGAAATCATTAAAGATCTTGTTGATGGTCTTACCACACTAAAACTACAGCGTGATCAAATCCATTTTTGGGTGAATGACCAATTCACAACAAAATATGAAAATGTCGATTTGTTTTTTAGCGCTGATGATTTTCTAACGGATATTCGTAAAAAAAATAAAAAGAAAACTTTAATTCACACGGATATCGAAAGACTGGTTTTATTTAACGAGGACGCCAGTTCAGTCTGGAAAAGCCCCTGGGGAAGTGTCGATCACAAACAAGCTATCAACCACAGCATTGGCATACAGCCCTGTTCAGAAATCGTGATCGATCAAGGTGGCTTGTTGCAGTTTTCACAGCAGAATATGGCCACTGAACCTAGCCCCATGATCGCTGGCAGGTCTGTTAAAACCTTAGTGATTGATGTTTTCGCTAAAAATTTAGCGGAACAACCGTTGATTGTTGAAATGTTTCTAAATTTAACATCACCGCAATTGATTCAGAAAATTGATTCGCAATTTAAAGCCTTAGAAAAAGGGCAAAATCAAAATTATGAAACATTTTCACTAGAAAAAATTAAATCTTTTATTATTCAGCAAATATTCATTGATTTAGATTCTTACAATATTCATGAATCAAATTGTGAATGGACTGGTCATTTAAACACATTATTTAGTTCTCAGCATAAAAAATTCTCTTGGACATCTGAAATTTTCGATAGAGTTGGGAATTAATATGAAAAAAGATGTTGTTAAAAATTATTCTCATCTTGATTACTATTATTTTGAAGCTTTATTGAAAAAGTATGATAACGCTTCGATTTTAAATGCCCAAGGCGAATTGCTTTATTCAAAAGACACCGAGCTGGAAACAACTTTAACCAGTCGTTTGGTGGTTTTTCAAAATGTTAAAAAATATTTAAAATTGATGACAGAAGACGTTTTCATGACAAATGATCCTGAAAATGGTGGTTATACTTTTCAAAAGGTTTTTTTCATTGGCTGTTTACATCCTAATTTATTTATTGTCTGGGTTCAATCTGCCGATATGATTCAATTCAAAATCCCGTTATCGCCGTTATTAGACCAGGGCGTTAAAAATGCGATGGTGTGGGATTCTTTAGTTGAAAAAAATCCTTTAAAAAATAAGCTGACTGATTTTTTTAATACCCAAATTGTTCGATTTAAAACAACTATGTCTTCAACAAAAGTTTTAATAACACTGTCAGATTCATCATTTCAATCGCAGTGGCTGAGCTTATGTAAAAAACAATTTGAAAAGGCCTTTGAAGTTAAAGCTCTAGGTCAGCATCAAGTGATTACGTCCTATCACGAAAAAATAATTAAAATGTCGATTGCGATTGAAGAAAAGCAGCATTTAAAAACAATTTCATTTGATTTTTCTCAGACACAGCTAGCAGATAAAATTTCAGCCGCATCACATATTTTAGAAAGTGCAATCATCTTTGAGGTGATGCATTTTTATGGATTAAGTAAGTACTTAGCCCAGCCTGTGTTAAATCAAGTTAGACTTTCGCTACCACCCAAGTCTGTGATTTCAAAAGCTCATGCCACAGGGGAATACAATTTTTCTTTACAGGCTTTGATCAGGCAGCAAACACAATTTATTTTACAATTTCTTAACGCCCATAAAAAAAATGATATCTCTAAAATGCAAATCAAGCCGGAAGTGTATATTCAAATCGAAAAAAATAATGAATTTCATTCGATTTGCTTACATCACCTTGGTGTCGATTTTAAAGACCTGAGTACAGGCTTCAAAGTTGTCGAGATGCATCAAAAAGATCACATCTATCAGGCTAAAATACAGAACACTCAAAGCGAACCTGTCGTAATCCATTTTAAAT
Organism: Bdellovibrio sp.; assembly: GCA_043721535.1. Taxonomy (GTDB): domain Bacteria; phylum Bdellovibrionota; class Bdellovibrionia; order Bdellovibrionales; family Bdellovibrionaceae; genus Pseudobdellovibrio. Next base: position 38,411 of record JAYSQO010000115.1, read on the forward strand.
CACTTGATGAAGTCACGAATAACAGCCAGCATTGGATTAAGATGAATAATCATTTGCTCAGCCACGGCCAACATAAACTCAGACCTAAGGACCATTTACATATCTACTGGAAAGTTTAGACTCTTAACATATCGGAGATTTCCCGAATGAGAACCGTCCTCGTCACCTCATCGCTCACATTTGTTCCTGAAAACTATGATCGCATGGTCTGTGAAATGGCGAAGCATCCAGATATCGTGGGTCTTATTGTTTTAGATAACAAAAACCTGTTCACAGTATTCAAAGCTTTAGCTCTTGTATTAACTTTTTCTGCCCCACGTTTAGGTTTAACCTTGCTTAAAAATTATTTTGGACTGTCTCAAGAACGCCGAACTAAAGCTTTCACTGAATTAGGTAAAAAAAATTGGACCCTAAAAAATATTAATTCACCAGAAGCTTTAAAAATAATTTCTGATGAAAAAATTGATCTCATTATTAATGCAAGAACTCGTTCTATTTACAAAGAACCCATTTTAAAAGCGGCTAAAATGGGATGCGTCAATATTCACCACGGTCTACTGCCTGCGCAGCGAGGATTGATGTGTGACTTCTGGGCGCATCTGGAAAATGAAGATTACGGTTTTTCAATTCATCAAATGACAACAAAAATTGATGATGGACCGATTTTAAAAGTCATGAACTTAGGAAAACCAAAAAATAATTATTTACAAGCAGTCCTTGCTGGGTCAGAAGTTGAAGCCCAAGCCTGCAAGGATCTTATAGAACAAATTAAAAAAAATGGTTTTACGCAAGCTGAAGTTAATCAAACAGTGCAGCCTAAGTATCGTAAAAATCCATCGCTTATGATTGGTTATATATTACAGCTCAAAGGAATTAAAGTATGATCAAAGTTTTCTTTTTGCACGGAAATCCCGGACATCTTTCTGATTGGGATATTTTGATTGAGCATTTACCTAAAAATATTGAAATTCACAAAATGGATACTTATTCTGAAAAATGGGTTTCTGATATTCAATCAAGCCATGAAAAAGTTGTTGTTGTGGCCCATTCCTGGGGTTGTTATCGTTTTTTTGAACAAGTTAAAAAAATTGAAAAAAAGATCGAACGTGTGTTTTTAATTAATCCCTATATCGTTCAAGAAAAACCTCTGGGCCTAATCGCACGAATTGTTTTATCTATCCCTGGACTAGGCGATAAAATCGTCAAATCAAATCACGAAAAATCATATGTTGAATTTGTCGAGAAAATGATTTCGCCTCAGAAAACTAATGATCACCCCTATTACGCAAAAAAACTAAAACTTTTATCTGACGTGCAAAACTGGAAATTAGCCATAGAGGGCAAAGTTCACCAACAATGTAATCCGGCCAATGAAACATCAAATGTTTTAGGTTTTGCCTATTTTGGTTCAAAGGATTTAAGTCTGACTGAATCCATTCAAAAAGAATCACTGAAAAATCATCAGTATGTTCAAATTCGCCAAATAGAACAAGCAGGACACGGGATCTTATGGTCACACCCTGAATTGATTGCTCATGATATGAATCAGACTTTACAAAAAATTGGCTACCAGGCTAGTTCATCTGTTAAAAACAATGTGATTAATTTTTTAGAAAAACACGTGATCGAACACGGTGATAAAATTGCTTTAAAATGGACCAATAGCGAAGCCTTAAACAATTGGACTGGCGATCACAATGAATTTATCAAACATGATCAAATTAATTTCAGAGATCTTGAAAATAAAATTGCTCAGTTTGCACAAGGCCTATTAAAAATTGGTATTGAAAAAGGCGATCGCGTGATTATCTTTTTACCAATGAGTGTCGATATGTATATTTCTATGTTTGCTGTTCAACGTATTGGCGCTATTGCGGTATTTCTTGATTCATGGGCCCGCAGTCATCATTTAGGAGCGTCTGCGGAATGTGTGCAACCTAAAGCCATGATTAGTTTTGATATGGCCTTTAAGCTTGTTGATCAAGTTCCTGAATTTAATTCTATGTCTATTCGTATTTTGTATGGCCCGGCTGATGAATCCACAGACAAATCAACACACAAATACCCAAACATTTTTCAAAAAGAAAGATCATCTATCGCCGCAGTCGAAAGCGAGTTCACAGGATTAATTACTTTTACGACTGGCAGCACCGGTAAACCCAAAGGCGCTAATCGTACTCACCGTTTTTTAGTGGCTCAACATTTTGCTTTAACTCATGCGATTCCTTATACTCAAGTTGATATTGATATGCCTGCATTTCCTATTTTTTCGTTGAATTCATTAGCTACCGGAGTAACAACAGTGCTGCCGGCGATAAATTTAGCGCTACCTGCACCAAATGATTCAGCGCTACTGGCTTGTCAGATTATCACAGGCCTTGTCACTTGCACGACACTGTCGCCATCAATGTTAACAGGTCTTGCAAAATACTGTGCAGAAAAAAATATTATACTTTCTGGGCTACGCCGTGTTGTGACAGGCGGTGCACCAATCAGTAAAGATGATGTGCGAGCCTTCTACAAAATAGCCCCGCAAACTGATATTTGGATTCTTTATGGGTCAACTGAAGCTGAACCGATGGCCCACATCGAAGGCCGCGACATGTTACGAGAAGAATTCAAACAAGATTCTGATCTGGTTGAAAACGGAGTCAACGTCGGCGAAATCAGTGAAGATATTGGCTATAAGTTTATTCGTGTGATCAATGGACCGATTTCTTTTGAAACCACATCATGGAATCAATTAGAAGTTGTTGAAGGCGAAGTCGGTGAATTTATTTGCACAGGTGATCATGTTTGTAGGGAATACTACAATAATGCTGAAGCGTTTAAATCGACAAAAATTTTAGATACTGAAAATCGTGTCTGGCACAGGACTGGTGATTTAGCCTACATTGATAAAAATAAAAATCTTTGGATCGTTGGACGAGTCAATAATGCCGTCGAACGACTAGGAAAGTATTATTTTCCTGTGCAAGCCGAAGTTTTATTAAAAAGATTTCCTTACACTGAACGTTGTGCTTTCTTAGGTCTATCTATAGCTGGTCAACAGACAGATCAAAAAACATGTGCCGTGATTCAGCTAAAAGAATCGGCATTAAAAGAAAATTTTAATTTTAAAAGTGCTCAGGAAAAAATTATCAAAATATTTGATAAAAATAATATTCCACTTGATTACGTTAAATTTGTTAAAAGTGTTCCGATGGATCCACGGCACCATTCAAAGGTTGAATATGCTGTACTTAAAAAAATGCTCTCAGACAACAGCGAGGTTATACATGCTTAAAGGACTTAAAGCCCTTATTTTAGAACGTTTTTCGCCAGCCGTTTATTTACCAATGATTACTGTTTTTTCATTGGCTAATGGTTTGTATTTTTATTTTGTGCAAAATGTACAATTTAAATTATCAATCATTATTGTTTGCGGTTTGGTGATGCTATCAGCGTTTTTCAGATTACGTTTATTCGATGAAATCAAAGACTACGGCGTTGATTTAAAAATTAACCCTAATCGCCCCTTAGCCAGAGGCGCCATTCAGTCTATAGAAATTAAATTAATGATTTGGCTTTTGATTTTTTTCGAACTTTTCGTGACTTTATTAATTAATAAAACAGCTTTTGTAGTTCATAGCTTAGCGATTGTTTATTCTTTATTGATGTATAAAGAATTTTTTATCGGAGGCTTGATTAGATCACGTTTAGTTGTCTATGCTGTTTCTCATACTTTTGTTAGCGTGCTATTTGGCTTATCAACAGCAACAATTGCTTTTAAAATCAATTCACTGAAGGAAGCTTTAGCTGCTGTTGGTTTTTTCTTAGTGAACTGGGCTTATTTTAACCTCTTTGAATTTTCACGAAAAACATTTGCATCGACAGAAGAGCGAAAAAATGTAGAGACATATTCAAGCTTATTCAAACCACTTGGTGCGGCACTTTTAAGTTTTTCACAGGTTTTGTTAGCACTTATTATTTTAAAATTAACTGTACAGATGAACATGCTGGTTATTTGTTTACTGTCTTTAATTTATTGTGGGTTTTTAGTTTTATATGTTCGCCAACCAAAAGAAAAATTTGCCAAATTACTAAGACATGCTTCAGGTGCCTTTATTGTTTTATCATATTGCGTTTTAATTTTGAATTTCTGGAGATAGTATGCTGGTAACGCCCCGATCGACGTCTTTTTTTGCTAAAAATGAATCTGGGGGGAAAGGCTATAATCTTTTTCTGATGTCGCAAGCGGGACTACCTGTTCCAGAGTGGATTGTGTTTGGACGAAGATTTTTTAATGAATTTTTAAAGACTCATCAAATTGAGGCCGAACTACATCAGTGCTTAGATGCCTTGATTGAGGGAGCTATCACGCCAGCTGATTGCGAAAAAAAGATTGAAAAACTGATCACGGAAAAATCATCAACGCTTTTTTTAAAATCACATCTTGAACAGGCTTTAAAAGATATGGCTGGGAAAGTTTTTTCAGTGCGTAGTTCGGCTGCCGATGAAGATGGGATGTCACATTCATTTGCAGGTCAGTTATCAAGTTTTTTATATGTCAGTAATTTTGAAGATATTTTAAAATATATTAAATTATGTTGGTCTTCGGGTTTTTCTGAACGGGGTTTAAGTTACCGTATTCAAAATAAAATTGATCTTAAAAAAATATCTGTTTCTGTGGTTTTACAAAAAATGATTGATCCCGATAAATCCGGTGTGCTTTTCACCTGTGATCCTGTGGCACAAAAAACTGATCGTTATGTGATCAGCAGTGTTTACGGTGTCGGTGAAGGTTTAGTTTCTGGGGCCTTAGAGGCCGACACTTTTTGGATTGAATCAGCAACAGGAAAAATGATTGAATTCAGCCTTGTTGAAAAAACAGGAATGATGAAAAAATCAGGCAGCGGTCATTGCGAGATCAAGCCTATTGACAAAAATTTAGCCAATCTAGCTTCGCTTACTGAAACAGAAATTCAACAACTTTGGGCATTAGGTCAAAAAATTAATAATCATTTAAACCGTCCACAAGATATTGAATGGGCTATTGAAAATAATAAACTTTATTTACTGCAAACTAGACCCGTGACAAATTTAGATCAAGATCTAACGGGCTATCCAAATTTATGGGATAATTCAAATATTATTGAATCTTACGGCGGTTTAACCTCACCCTTAAGTTTTTCATTTGCTTTACGTAATTATAAAAATGTCTACGTGCAATTTTGTGAAGTTTTAAATGTACCCATCCAAATTATTAAAGAAATGGATTCGTACCTGAGCTTTATGTTGGGTGCGATCAATGGACGCGTGTATTACAATTTATTTAACTGGTATAAATTAGTTGGTGTACTTCCAGGATTTAAACAAAATCGTGAATTCATGGAAACCATGATGGGTGTTAGCGAAAGCCTGACTGATGAAATCGCTAATCGAATTAAGCCGCATCCTTCTTGGGATACATTATCAGGTCGATTACGAAAAATGATCACAGGATTCAGTTTCCTAAAATATCATTTTACAATACAATCAATGGTTGAATCTTTTTTAAAAACTTTTAATAAAGATTACATGCGATTTAGATCACTCCCATTACGTCGTATGCGTGGTGATCAGTTAATACAGATTTACAGTGAATTAGAAACCAATATGCTAGGGCGCTGGAAGGCCCCAATCATTAATGATTTTTTATGTATGGTGCATTTCGGAATTTTAAGAAAACTGACTTTAAAATGGCTCAGCACTTTAGATTCAACTGTGCAGAATGATTTATTGTCTGGTGAAGGTGGCCTTGAAAGCGCCGAACCGATGAAAGCTTTACAGAAATTAGCTTACATTGTTTCTAAAAACGAATCTTTGAAAAATTTATTTTTAGATATCGAAGCCTCTGATTTGATGGAAGCTTTAAATCAAAGCTCACACCAAGAATTTTATAAAGGCATTTTATCTTATATTGATCGCTATGGTTTTCGCTGCATGAGTGAAATGAAATTAGAAGAAATTGATTTAATGACTGATCCAACTTATTTATTTGTTTGTATTAAAAATTATTTACGTTCCGGTGATGTTCCTGAACCGAATGATCAGCTCGAACAGCAAATACGAATTGCGGCTGAAAAAAAAGTGAGCCAACATTTAAGTGGTTTTAAGAAAATTTTTTATTTTTGGATTTTAAAACATGCTAGAAAAGCTGTTAAAAACCGAGAAAACACCCGCTTTGCCAGAACTCGTGTTTATGGCGTAGCCCGCACAATCTTTCAAACTATTGGTGAAGACTTACAAACAATTGGCGCTATCACCCATTCACGAGATATTTTTTGGCTGACAATCGAGGAAGTTATGGGTGTTTACAGCGGGACTTTACCTTCGTTTGACTTGGTTGCGCTGATTGATATCCGTAAAAAATCTTATGCTACATTTTCAGTTGAAACTGATCCAAGAATTATGACACGGGGCTCAGTTTACTGGAGAAATCAATTTATCAAAGATATTGAAGTTCCCAGCTATGAAGGCCAAGACTTTGATCTTAAAGGACTGCCGTGTTGTCCAGGAATTGTTGAAGGCATCGTTAAACATATTTCTTCACCGCAAGATAACTTAGACTTAAATGGCGAGATCCTTGTCGCCGATCGAACAGATCCTGGCTGGGTACCGCTGTACCCAAGCATTAGTGGTTTGTTAGTCGAACGTGGAAGTTTACTTTCACATTCGGCGATTGTGGCTCGTGAAATGGGAATTCCCGCAGTTGTTTCAATTCCTGGTTTAACGAAAGTTCTTAAAACAGGAATGCGAGTTCGCATCGACGGAAAAGCGGGAACAATTAAAATACTTTCTGGAAAGGACACATGAGAGTTTCTGTCATCATCAACCGTAAAGCAGGCTCAATTAAAGTCGATTCTCTGATTCAGAAAATCGAAGAGTCTCTTTTTCGTTGTGATGTGCAGATCTTTCAATCGTCTTCGTTTCAAGAAATGGATTCGTTCATCTTAGCAGAATTAAAAAATAAAACTGATGCTTTCATGATCTGCGGAGGCGACGGAACTATAAACGCCACTTTGCAAGTTTTAATGAAATATCAAGAAGCTGATACACAATTGCCTCCGATCAGTATTGTGTCTTCAGGCACTGCGAATGATTTAGCTCATGAAATCGGAATCAGTCGTCGTATTGGTGAAGCTACCCGATTAATTCTTGAAGGCACTGAAAAAAAAATTGATATCATTGAGGTTCGTTCAAGTGAGCAGACAAAATATATGCTGACCAATGGTGGCTTAGGCATCCCAGCTGCCACTGCTGACCAAAGCAATAAACTTCGTTCATTTTTACAAAACTTGGCCGCAGCCCCAGAGCAAAGTCAATTCTCACAACTGGTATCACAATACACATACCAAGTCGTTAAAGGTTTAGGGTCGACAATTTATTCAATGACCTTATTGAAAATTTTAACTGAATGGAAACAACAGGGCTGGGATCTTGAAATTACTTTTTCAGATGGAAAAGTGATTTCTACTTATGCACCGATTGTTTTAGTGAATAATCAGCCGTTTTTAGCCAGAAAGTTTTTAACCGGCCCATACACATCAAATTCAGATGGCTCTGTGAATTTGATTGTGATGGAAACTTTAACTATTATGTCACAATTAAAAGAAATCATAAAAGTTTTACGAGGATTACTGAAAGAAAGTGATCTGGTTCAATTTTATGAAGTTCCTGGATTTTCGATCCGTTCAAAAAATCCTGATCGAAAATTAACTTTTTTTGGTGACGGTGAAATTCTTTTTGAAAATGTTGATGAAGTGACCATAAAATGTCTTCCACAAAAGTTAACTGTCATGGTGAAAGAATGAATCCCGTTAAAAAGCGTTTTCTGATCACCGGTGGAACAGGTTTTTTAGGCAAAGAAGTTCTATCTTTACTGCGAAAAAATCCTGATTTTGAATTAGATGTGATTTCACGATCATCAAATGCAGAATTTAAAGGTGATTTATCAAAGTGGAATGCAGGCCTTGATCTACAAAAATTAAAATCGAATAAGTATGACGTATTTTTGCATATGGCGGCACTTTATGATTTAAAAGCAAAGCGTGTGGAAATTTTCAACAGCAATGTGGCTGGTACAAACACGGCTTTAAAAATTGCACAAGAGCTTGAAATTCCCATTTTTATAAATACCAGTTCAATAGCAGCAGCCACAAATTTTACAAAAAAAGAAGTCACTGCTTACGAAATTGATTTGTCCCGCCCGTTCCCCGATCCTTATGCTGAAAGCAAAGCACTAAATGAAGAACAAATTAAAAATTGGAATAATAGCAAACAACTGAAAGTAAATCTTCGTCTAGGTATTTTAGTGGGCCACAGTCAAACCGGACTTATTGAAAGAGTCGATGGGCCCTATGCCGCAGCGCCAGTTTTTCAGAAATTAAAAACCTGGATCACCAATTGGCCTTTTGCAATACCCCTTCCGGGTAATCCTGATGTGCTTATGCCTTTTGTACCCGTCAATTCAGCAGCCTATGCTGTGACTAAAATGTGTGAATGGTCTTTAGCTAATGACAAATCTGGTTATAAAAGTTTTCATATCGTGCCAGAAAACGGTGTTTCTTCTGTTGATTTTTATCAATCTGCTTTAGATCATTTTCAAATTCATGATAAAAAAATTAGTTTAGTCTCTAAAATTCCAAAACCTATTTTAGGAAAAATCAGCCAAGCACTATTTGGCTTTCCCGAAGAACAATTAAAATATCTATTATCTTTACCCCGTTTTAATTCTTTAGAGACTCGTGAAATACTAGGGCCGAAATGGTGTCCTGAATTTAATAGCTATCAAAATGTTTTCTGGAGTGGTTATGAAAAATACATATCGAATCGCTGAAATTAGTTTCGGTCAGCCTAATTTAGATAACATTTTTCATTTTGAATATTTAGGGCAAAAGTTTGAAGTCCAAAGATTCGGAGCCAACTATTCTGTTGAAGCTATGCAGTCGTTAATCTCTAGATTGCAATCAGAAGTCGATGCCTTTGCTGTCACATACTTACCACGTGGAATTTGCCTAGGCGGGCGAAGTTACGTGCACCGTCAGTATTTTGAAGTCATGAATACACCCAGTTCAGCTCCGCTTTGTGATGGCACGGGCTTACGTGAAATTTGCAATCTGCAATCGATCATTGAAATGTGTAACAACGGCACATTCAAAACAGAAGACGGATTCTATTTTCCGATGGCCTTATTAAATACAGAAATTTCAGAATATTTAAGACATCGTGATTCTGGTTCGGTTTCGTTTGGTGATCTGTATTCTTTAACGGGCTTTCCGATGGTGGTTAAACCGTTCCCTGGCTTGATGTCCTTTACAAAAATAGGATTAAACTTAGCCACCGCTAGGGGCGTTAAAAATCAAGCCACATCAAAAGGTGGTTCTTTTCGTGAAATGGGAATAGAGCTCATCGGTCAGCAAATTTCAAATTCAAAATATATCATTGCCGATCTGCCATTTATTTCACATATGGGTGAAAATCTTGATTTCTTAAAAGGCAAAGAATTGATTAAGTGGTCACTTCATCCGGTGCTTGAAGAAAAAATAAATAAATTTGAAGTGACCAAAGTTCACAATCTATTACCGAAAAAATTTCAGTTTAGCACATACATGAATTATGCCTTACTAGAAGCTGTCTTAAGATTATGTCATAAAAAAACATCCAGCCTGAGTTTTGAGGAATGGCAAAATCTTCTTGAAATTCCTGGTGATGTGATGCAAATCATCAAAACCTATTCATTGCCACGAAAAACATCATTGCAGGTTAAGGTCGCTAAAACTTATCATAAAATCAAAGATAAATTAACTGATAACAAGCCACCAGATTTTGCATTTGTGATTCATGCCTTATCACATCGTGATTTAGAGAAGGTTCCATTTTTATCTCCGCTCACTAAAATGTTGCCTGTAAAAATGAATGACAGTTTTGATCGATTTGTTTCACGAACTCCACCATTGGTTTACGGACATGTTAAGAATATTATTTCTCAGTCTAGCGGCCGCGAAGTGAATGGCATTATCTATGCCCTGTTGTCGACTCCTAAAGTTTTAAAAACACAGGATCCAGAAATCACTTATCAACAAATTTTAAACTGCAGCGAAGATGCAGCTCGCAG
>JAYSQO010000116.1:0-7681 GCA_043721535.1 Bdellovibrio sp.
ATCCTGCCGCTTTGAAGCCAATTGAAACTGTGTTTGTATGTATTTCAGGCTGCGCTGACGAGTCTGTTTGTTTTTGTGTTTTTGCATGTGACCGATACCTCCAAGAAAAAGATAAACAGGGGAAGTGCAAAACGAAGACGCAGGTCAGAACAGCTAAAACTGCTTTGAACGCAAATTAGTTCGGAGGTCGGATTAACTGGTGTAATAACTTGGTAAATGATGTGACAAATCAAGACATCAGTCCTGTAAAAAAATATTACAGGACTGAATTTAAACTACAATAATTTTTGCAGGACAAACTTATTGGATAAATTTAATTGCAGCCCTAAGAAAACCGACAAGTTACTAATGAGACTACTACTTTACACGTCCTCTATTTTACTAACATTTCTTTTGTCTGCTGCATCGAATGCAAAATCGTCTAAAGAGCCTGCTAAGTACTCCGTCGGGCAAAGTGTATACCTTGGTAATTTAGAGGATGATGACGATGTTCTGACTGTTTACAGTGAGTCTGGTAAAAACTGGGTAAGATGCAACAGAGACACAGTTCATGCGAAAAAAGACAACTGCGTTATCAAAGGTTGGCCAAATCGTGATGCAGATATTAAGATCATTGGACCTGCAGTTGTAAAAGAAGTCATTGATCCTTTTTCTGGTCAAAAAGTTGAAGAAATTTTTTACCAAGTTGATTTCAAGTATACTGCAACAAGTTCTACAGGAACTAAATACATTAAAGAAGATGCAGGTTATCTACCAGAGTCAGTCTTAACTGCAAAAAGATATACGCCGTTCTACAGTAAAACATTAAAAGAACTTCAAAATGAAATCGATAATGAAGTTTGCCCACCGTCTAAAAATACAGTCATCAAAAAACCAAAAGAAATAACAGAATTATCAAAGGCTTTGAATAGCCAAAAATTTATAGCAGAATCAACAACAATTTATAAATCAATTGGTCAATGTGTAATTGACAATCCGACGAAAGCACCAACTCGCTTTCCAGCAGGAAATATATTTGACACAATGGTTATACCTGAAATTACTTCGAGCCAAAAGCTTGATATTTATCGCGAGGATAAAGAACAAGTTAATACCGATGATTTAATTAACATTGATGCTTTGGCTCGTACACTTTACGGCGAAATGGGTGGTTGCTTTAGAAACGGTTTGCAGTACCCCATGGCTGTAGCGCGAATTATCGTCAACAGATCCGAAGCAAAAAATAAACACGGTTTATTTATTAAGAGTTCCCATGCTGATGGAAAGCCAACTTTAGCTAAAGTTGCAACTACTCCAAGTCAGTTTAACAATTGGATGAAAAAAGATAATGAAAGTGATCCAAACGGGCCGTTGCACCATAGCTTGTGCCCACCAAAAGAAATCAATAAACCATTTTGGAATTCCCAGAAAGCTTCGAAAGAAGATGTTGAAGTTTGGAAAAATGCTGTCCGAATTGCCACTGAAGCGATCATTTATCCTAAAAAATTTAAAGAGCGTACTTCAGATTTAGACGGTATTTATTTTTATACTTCGGGCATGGGGAAATTTTACAATTCAAAGTTGATTGCCGGTAAAAAAATTAATGACCGACCAATAGATAGTTCAAGATGTATTGAATTATGGACGGAACCAACAGCTGTCAAAAAGAAAAAAATTAAAAAGAAGAAATAACTAATACAGTACTAAACTTTTGATAGGTTCGTTTTTGAATGTCATTTTATTTAAAAAAGTGAGATTAATTAAAACCAGAATATCTTTCACTTGATACCCCGCTTTTTCACAAAGACTAATTGATGCTTTTAACGTCCCACCTGTCGCTAACACATCATCGCAAATAACAACTTTAAATGGTTTTTTTGAAGGTGCAATTTCAAGTGTGGCTTGACCGTATTCAAGATCATAACTCTCTTGCAAAACTGGTGGTGGTAACTTGCCAGCTTTACGTAATGGCAGAAATCCTTTATTAAAATGGGCGGCTAATAAGCTTGCGAAAATAAACCCCCGCGATTCAATCCCAACAAATAAATCAACATCATTTAGATTAATCATTTTTCCGAAATCCGCTGTCATTGTTCTTAAGGCTTCAGCGTCTTGTAATAACGGTGTCACATCACGAAACAAAACACCTTTGATGGGGAAGTCAGGGACATCACGGATTAAATCTTTATAGTTTTTCATACACACTTTCTAAAAGTGTTTTAAAATTATTTATTATTTTTCATAAGACATTGATTTATTGTATTAATAAAGAGATGTCTTATGAAAAATGTTTAATTTCTTTAAAACATTTTTTTACGTTGGCTTGATGGCAGTATTCGTAAAACTTCACGATACTTAGCCACTGTCCTACGGGCAATATCTACACCATCTTTTTTAAGTAGATCAACGAGTTTTTGATCAGATAATGGCTTTTTAACATCTTCTTTAGAAACAAGCTCTTTAATTTTTAATTTAACAGCTTCAGAGGCTAATGAATCTCCGCCATCTGATGAAGCAATCCCTGAATTAAAAAAGTATTTTAATTCAAAAATCCCCTGCGGTGTATGCATATATTTAGATGTTGTTACACGACTGACTGTTGATTCATGCATTCCGATATCTGCTGCAATATCACGTAAGATCATCGGCTTTAGGAAAGCCGTGCCTTTATCAAAAAATTCTCTTTGATGTTTAACAATACTGTCAGACACTTTAAAGATTGTGCGTTGACGCTGATGAATCGATTTAATCAACCAGACAGCAGATTTTAATTTTTCAGAAATAAAGTCAGCAGCTTTCCTATCACCCGTTGGTGTGTTACCGCCTTTAAGCATGTTTCTGTAGTAATTTGAAATTTTAAGTTTAGGTAAACCGTCTTCATTTAAAGACACTGAATAATCATCGCCGACTTTGTAAACATACACATCTGGTGTGACGTAATGTGTATCATTGCCAGAATAAGCACGTCCTGGTTTTGGATCCATTGCGTAAATAATTTTACACATGTCGACTACTTCTTCCATAGGCTTATTTAAAGTTTTAGCGATAGCTTCGTAATTTTTTTTCTCAAGATCTTTTAAATGATTATTAATTAATAAAACTAAATCTGTGGTGTCTTCTTGTAAATGTTTAGCTTGAATAATTAAACATTCCTTAAGATCACGCGCACCTACACCTGGCGGATCAAATTCATGAAATAAAGTTAAGGTGTCTTCTAAATCTGCGAGATCAATTTTTTCTTCTTCAGAAATTTGTATCAACGGTGTTTTTAAATAGCCTTCATCATCAATATAAGAAATTAAAGCATCGGCTGCGATTTCTTCATGATCGGAAAAACCAGCCATTTTAACTTGCCAGTATAAGTGATCATGTAAAGTCTGAGTCACAGAAATAATATTTTCATAATTCATGATCTCTTCTTGTCCTGAAGAGGCTTCACGAGGAATCTTATGCTGAGTTTCTAAATAATTTTCCCATTCAAATTCATCTTGTCTTTGGGGATCCTGCGCTGTTGCGCTTTCTGCTGCAGAGGCTGTATCTGCGCCTTCTAGCTGAGCTGCAACTTCTTTTGTGCGCTCGAAGTCTTCTTCCCTGAGAACTTCGGCTTCTTCTAGAATTGGATTTTCTTCTAGTTCTGATCTAACTTGTGATTCTAATTCAAGACGAGACATTTGAAGTAATTTGATAGCTTGCTGCAATTGCGGCGTAATCACAAGTCCTTGACTGAGATTCATCGTTTGCTTCATAGCCATCTATTTTCCCTCGTCCTTACATTGCCAAATAACTAAATAATTATAATTTAAAATTTTCACCCAAATAAAACTTACGTGCTATTTCGGACGTCGATATTTCTTCAGCATTACCGCTGACCTGAATAGCGCCGTCCTTCAGTATATAAGCATAGTCGCAAATTCCTAAAGTCTCACGCACGTTATGATCTGTGATCAAAACACCTATACCTTTGGCCTTAAGTTCACGAATAATATTTTGAATTTCAGCAACCGCAATGGGATCAATACCAGCAAACGGTTCATCAAGCAGCAAAAAGTGTGGATCCCCTGCTAAGGCTCGTGCGATTTCAACACGACGACGTTCGCCACCTGATAGCGAATAACCAAATGATTCACGAATGTGATTAATCCTAAAGTCCTGTAATAATGATTCTAATTTTTCACGCTTTTGTTTTGAATCGTAACCGTGGGCCTCTAAAGCCACAAGTATGTTATCTTCAACGCTCATTTTGCGAAACACGCTGGGTTCTTGTGCTAAATAACTAAGGCCTGATCTGGCGCGTTTATACATCGGAAACTGAGTAATTTCTAAAGCATTTAGTAAAATCTTTCCTGCATCAGCTTTCACTAGGCCCACGACCATATAAAACGATGTCGTTTTACCCGCGCCATTCGGACCTAATAGTCCTACAACTTGACCTGAATGAATTTCAAAAGACACGTTATTTACAACCTGACGATCTGAATATTTTTTTGAAATATTTGAAATTGTAAGAATGCTTTTTTCTAACGTTTCCATATTATTTTCCATGTTGATCTTTTTACTGTTGGCCTTTTTATTTATGCTGCTATCAAAATTAAATGTCCTTAATTTTTTGACCTTTTATGCTTACCTTATTCATTCTAACTTTTTTTCCCCCATCAAGGAAGATGATTTCTTCGCCCTGAATTTCGTCTTCACCCATCTGGACCTTAGGTTGACCTGATAACGTCATCGTATTTTTTGGAATATTCATTTGTAGCAATCTACATGTGGCACTTTTATTATCTTCTTTTAAAGTCACTCTATCCTTGAGCGTTACAAATTCAACGGCCTTTAGCGTCGATGAATATTTAAAGTAAGCTTCTGGGGCTGTTAATACTGATTTATCATAATTCATATAAACATGACCAAAAAAGCCAGCTTCTTGGTTTTTATTTGAGAACTCAGCTGAAGCTGACTTAATTTTAACATTTTTATTGTCGATGACTTTTTCAGCAATGACATTATTTTCAATTCTCATGGTATCTTTAACAATATCAGCTGTAAAACCAGTTCCGGTTAGTTCAAAGCCTGTTCCATTAGCTTCATCAGGCCCCAACATTTTAACTTGATCTAAACTTTTTAACTTTTTTTCAACAGCATCATAATACAAATCATTAGTGACGAATTGATAGCCGTTTGAACTTGTGGTTATTACTTGCCCACGAATAATCATGTTTTTTGTCTGTCCGTTGACTTCACCCACTTGGCCGACAACGACAAAACTAGATAAATCTTCAGAAAAAAATTCAACTCTGACTTTTTTCAAAATCCATTGTTCATCACTCGATCCGGTTGCTTCGTCAGCTTGCAGTTCCCAACCCTTTTGGTTGTTGGCGTTTTCAACAAGATGAACACCTTTCATCTTTTGTTCGACAGCTTTTTGACTGCCTTGCTGTTGAGCCATTTTTTCAATTTTAGTTTTAGTTAGTTTAGCTTCTGTAGAGCCGATTTCTTCGGGAGCAATTAAAAGCACCTGAAGAAAGATCAGCGATAGTATGAATATAAATAGAATCGTCAGTTTACTGACTTTGAGTTTCCTGAGCAGCATTTACTTTTTCAGCTTCTTTTGCTACTGCAAAATTAATAGGTCCGCCGCCAGCTTCATAGATTGAATACATGATTTTTTTCAATGTTAAATAATCAATTTCTTTGTCAGCTTGTAAAGTTACTTTTCTCCAAGCACTTGGATCTGCAGCCTCTTTACCCACTGTTTTATCAACAACGTTTTGAAATTTATTTTTTAATTTATCGTCTTGTTCTTGTTTTGCCTTTTGCAATAAAATACGGACTTGATCTCTTAAGTTTGGAATAACCCAATCAGTCGCCGCGACCACTTCGGCGAATGTTGCCACAGGAGTACGATCAATTAAAACTTCTTTTGCAGACACTGTCACAACGACAGCTGGTTTTAAATCATTAACTCTTTGTGCTTTAGGTAAAATAACTTCTTTAGGTATATAAAGAATTTCGCCAGTCGTATTGTAATTTTGTAATAAGAAGACAACTAGAACTGTAAACATATCGACCATTGCAGTTAATGACAGAACTGCTGTCACGCTTCTTTTAGTGCTCTTTCTTTTTAAGATATTATGATAACGATGACGTTGACCTGGTTTAAAAATAGCCATTAGTTCGGCCCTCCTGTTAATAATTCAGGAGAAAATCCAGATTTTAAACCGATATCCATTGCTGAAACAACATGGTCATAAACAATCGCATCTTCGATAGCCATTTTAATATTGCCTTTATCTGGATACATTTGTTTCACTTTATTTAAATCTGCGATCAGTGAATCTTTATCGTATTCACCTTTCACTTTAGGAATTGATCTCACATCTTTACCCACAAATAAAACATAACCCTTGTCGCGAATTTCTAGTTTTAAAACTAAATCTTCGAGTGGCGGCGGCGTTTTAATGTCTTGTTCAGGATCCCGAGGAGAAGCAAATGAAGCTCCTAACTGAATCATAGATACTTGTGTCCAGACAGCAGAGATTAATAGAAATGTAATCAACACTGACATCAAGTCAATAAATGGGACTAGATTCAATTCTAAATTTGTACTGCGACCACGGCCACCTGTATCTATATGAGCCATAAAACTTCCTCAGTTCCCTAAGTTATTTAGACCGTTATTAGTCTTTAATTTTTTCTCGGTTAGCAGTTACCAAGTTTAACAATGTCATACTTGTTTCAATCATTTCATTTTCAGCTTTTTGAATCATGTGCTGAAACAAACCGTAAGCAACGATGGCAACAATTGAAACTGTTAATCCAAAACCAGTACAATTTAAGGCATGCGAAATACCTTCAGAAAGTAAAGTGGCTTTAGTTGCAGGATCTGCTGTCGCAACGGCGCGGAATGAACCGATCATACCAATGATTGTACCTAGTAGACCGGCAAGAACTGCGATATTACCAAACACGGCAAGAAAAGATGTCCAACCTTCTAATTTTGGAGTTTCTCTCATCACGGCTGCATCCATGGCCACTTGAATTTCTTCATCGGGTCTTTTGTTCATTGCAGTCACTAAACCAGCTTTAACTGTGTTTGATAGCGGTGTCGGACGAGAATCACAAAATGAAACGGCTTGTCTGATGTCCCCGCCGATAATCATTCTGAAAACTTGATCCGTAAATTCTTTCTTATCAACACGTAGTGTTTTAAGAGTCATAAATCTTTCGATAATTAAAATCGCAGTCAAAACACCGATGAATGCGATAATGTACATGACACTTCCACCTTCATTAAATGCTCTCACGATCGGATTTATATTTTCTGTTGCAGTTACTGCGACTGCCGCTGTTGTTGGTTCCACTTTTTCCTCCTGGTTCTAAATTTTTTCTCTTAACTTAATAAACTTTTTATAATCTTTTTAAATAATTCTTAAATCTAAACTTAACTTTTACTTCTGTCCTTGAAATAAGAACGGGTAAACAATTTCAGCAACTGTTCCCGCTGGTGGCTCTGGAAACCGAATCGTTAACATTCTAGCTCTGACACAGTTTTCAACTGCACTGTTACCAATAGTTGATGAGCTTTTGACGACTTGAGCATTTTTAGCAACGCCTTTTTCGTGAATTTCCCAACGAATAACAACTTTACCTTCTAGCTTCGTATCTTTTTTATATTCTCTCTCATAACAATCTTTGAAAGCCGAATATG
>JAYSQO010000117.1:0-48293 GCA_043721535.1 Bdellovibrio sp.
TGATTTTTTTCTAACTGATAAGAGGGATTAATTTCCCCTCTTCATCTAAATTTTTCAAATCAGTGTAGCCACCAATCAATTGATCATTAATTAAAATAATCGGTACAGTTGACCAACCGGTTTTATTTTTCCAATTCATAATTTCATCGGGCTTGTTTGTTAAATCAATAATTTCAACTTTGATTCCACGAGCTTCAAAAAAAACTAAGGCGCGATCACAATAGGGACACGGATTTTTTTTAACCATCACGACTTTAGCTTTTTGTACGAATGACATAGTGACCTCTTAGGTTGTATTTATAAACGTTGAAAACCGTAAAATCAAGAGGCCTTTGCTATAGTTAACTTAAGCCCCATTGTTTTAAGCACAGCACTTAAAGTTTCAAGTGTTGGATTACCAGTTTTCCCAAGTGCTTTGTGTATAGTGGAGGGCGACTTGTGAGCCTTTTTAGCGATTTGTTCAATTGATAATCCCAAAGATTCAGACACTAAACGTATTGCCTCGATAACGATTTCAGGAGTATCAGAATTTTCCTCTAAAGATGATTTTAGGTAGGCGAAGGCCGCGTCAGGATTTTTGGTGAAGCGCTCACGCTTAAGTGCTGACCATGTTTTTAGTTTTTTAGGATTTTTTTTCATAACGTCTCCTGTAGTCTTGTAAGTAATCTCGGGCTTTTTTTATATCACTGAACTGAGATGTCTTGTTGCCAGCAGTTAGTAATAAAACAACTTGTTTACCAATCATCGCATAATAAATTCTAAAAGCTGGCGCTTTAAATTTGAGTTCAAAAAGACCATCTTTAAGAGCCTTGGCTTTGCCAAAATGTAGACATAACTTGCGCCAGAACAGATTTATCTAAAGAGCTCAACCAGTCATTAAATGGTTCTTTCTCTGTAGAAGTTTTATAAATGACTAATTCAAACTTAACACTTCTTTCTCCACTATAGCGTAGAACAATAAAATAAGCAATTATTTTATTGGCTGCAAAACAGAGAAGGGACTCAGATTGAATAGATTGTGATTAGGAAGCTTTGTGAGTCTGAAATTCGGATTTAAAGTAATAACCTATCAAGGTTATTTTTGAATTCAACAGGTTTTTTATGAAGCTTAACTTCGTCAAAAACGGTTTTGGCCTTGTCAGACCCTAATCGCAGTTGGCTGAGCCACTGTTTGGTTCTAGCTGTTGCAAAATGTTCGTTAACATAAACAGTGCAAGCATCAAAAAAAGGAATCACTAAATCAAGAGAAGGATTGGCTGAAGTCATTGCAAAATCATTTTTAATTTTTCTAAAAATATATGGATCACGTAAAGCGCCCCTGCCGATCATAAAGTCTGTACAGTTTGTAACAGCCAAACACTTTTGAAAGTCTGATTCCGTCCAAATTTCACCATTAGCGATTATTTTTATTTTTGTTTTTTCTTTGATTTTCTGAATCCATTCCCAATAAGCCGGTGGTTTGTAACCATCGGTTTTAGTGCGGCAGTGGACCGTTAACCAAGTGGCTCCGGCACTTTCAACGGCTAAAGCATTATCAATACACTGACTTGGATCATCAAAACCTAAACGAATTTTGGCTGTTACAGGCGTAGTGACCGGCACTGCATCACGCACAGTTTTAACAATATTATAAATTCTGTCTGTCGATTTTAAAAGGCTAGCGCCACCATCATGGCGATTCACTGTTTTTGCAGGACAACCAAAATTAAGATCAATACCAGCGGCCCCCATTTCATGAGCCCTGAATGCATTTTCAGCCAAAGGCACAGCTTGTCCGCCAAGCAGTTGCACAAACACAGGAACACCTGATTTAGTTTTTGAACCAGTTAATAATTCAGGACAATTTTTTAAAAAAACTTTATAGGGGTGAAGTTTATCAGTCACACGTAAAAATTCTGTCACGCATTGGTCAATGCCACCCAATGACGTCAATAAATCACGCATGGCCCAATCGGTGACACCTTCCATCGGAGCTAAAAAAAGTTTTGTTTGATTTGGGTTAGACATTGCCAACTTTGCATAAGTATTCAAAATCTTTTTGATCTACAGGTTGAATCGATAAACGCTGGCCCTTTTTAATGACTAACATATTTTTACATTTGGGATCGTTTTTTAAATCTTCTAAAGAAATAAATTTTTTAAAATGCGTTGAGTATTTAACTTCCGTGCAAAACCAAATGGGTTTTTCTGGCGTAGCCTTAGGATCAAAGTATTCAGATTTTTTATCGAATTGCAGCTTGTCGGGAAAAGCTTTTTTGCTAATAGTTGCTGTGCCTACAAGGCCAGAGGGTTCAGCGTTAGAATGGTAAAACAAAACCTGATCGCCCACAGACATATCATTCATCATGAAATTACGAGCTTGATAATTACGAACCCCTTCCCAAGGGGTGGTCTTATCCTTTTTCAAGTGATCTATCGAAAAGACATCGGGTTCAGATTTCATTAGCCAGTAGCGCATAGGGGTGGTGGTCCTTTTTTTTAAATTTATAGAGCTTTTAAAATAAGGAGTCTACTTTTTCCTTCTTTATCAAGATCATCAATCAGGCCTAAACAATGCTCTTTAAATTTAGCTGCACCTATTGTTTTCATAGACAAATAATAAGTCATTTAATGTGACTAGTCAGCAAAAATGGCTATCGATATTGTATTGAAAATTCCTGATTGTTTCATTTCAGGATTTTGTAACAATGCAGCCTAAGGGCGGGCCTAAGCTTGATATAAGACATAAAAGTTTATTTTTATAAGATATAAGATATACTAAACACATGACACGTGACATGAAACCAATGAATAAAAAACTTAACAATTTAGGTTTAACTATTATCGAAGTGCTTGTTGCAATCGGGATTATGTCCATCATGTTAGTTGGCTTTTCTTCAATGATGTTTAGTCAAAACAAAGAAGTCAAAGCTGTCGGTGAAATTTTAGCGATACAGGATTTGCAAAAAACATTATCTTCAGCAATTTCTGATGTTGATCTTTGTAATTACACATTAGGAATTACTGGTGCATCAAGTACAGTAGTCTTTGATGCAAGACAATTACCCGTCAGCATAAATTTTAATGGGCCCATTTATTCTGGAATTCGAATTGTTTCAGGTGCTACGCCAATACTAGGTCCGGCAATTGTACAAAAAGGCCAAGCCGTTTCACCGTATTCTAGTTCGATAGTTGTCGATTCAATACGTTTAGAAATACAAGCAGGTTCACGAGATAATTACGTGGGGCGTTGGATTGTTGATTTTGATAAATCAAAAACGGTTCGTGCTCACAAAGCAGCTTTTGCAACAACGCTTTTAAAAGTCGATGATACCAATCCAGCTACTGCGGTAATATCAGGTTGTAATGGAATTGTGGATTCGAAATTATCAGATAAAAACTGCCCTGTAGGCCAGGTTTTATCAGGCTTCACTGCTGACGGTGAAATAAATTGTTACAACCCATTTATTGGTGGTGATTGTGCTTCTGGTTCAATCGTCATCGGTGTTAATTCAAATGGAACCGTCAACTGTAGAAGTCCATTACCAACCGGCGGGTCTTGTGCCCCGGGTGATTACGTCAGCGGGATCTCACCGACTGGTGTGCCTTACTGTGAAACTATGGCGCAGGCTCCGGTTGATTGTTCAGGCGCTTTTGGTGCCTGTAGTGCAACATGCGGTGGAGGGGTTCAATCATTTCAAGTCTTACGACCAAAATTCGGTACAGGTGCCGATTGTTCATATCCTAACGGATACTCGCAAGCTTGTAACACCCAGGCCTGCAGCAAAACCAGAGTAGCTAATACAGCGATATGTATTGATCACTTCGGCTGGTATCAATTTAGAAAAAATGGAAACAACCTTGAATTAGTGCAGTGGGGAACAGGTCCGGGCGGAGACGTTGGTCGAAACTGCGGGACAGGCCCTCAAGTCGTGGTATCAATCCCTTTAACGAATCCTGGAGCTACACCAGTTGTAAGTTTATCCGGAACATCGAGTGGCGGTGGGTGTAACACTTCGAATATTTCATTTTCTGGATATGGCGCGTACAGAACTAATACGGCGTGTACAGCTAGAGGTGCGCAGACATTGAATTCATCTTTAACTGTGACCTACACCGACTAGCGAATAAGGCCCAATCAAATAAACGACGAGGCGATTCGAAATTCAAAAAAGATTATTCAGTTACTTTTTTAGATTCAGGAGCAATTATTTTATCAGTTTGTTCTTTTTTCTTAGCAAATTCTTTGACCCAAGCTTTATTTTCAGCAGCAAATTTTGACATTTGCGGAGTCGACTTCACATCTAAGTTTTTAATCATTTCAGCTACACGCGGAATCGCAGTGCTCCAGTCAGAAACGATGATTTGATTTTTATCCTGGACAGATAGCATTTCACCGTAAGATGAAGTCATCATTCGACCTACATTTGATTGCACAGCCGCAGAGCTAACATGTTTTAAATCCACAATCCACATCACCATACGAGTTGGCTGCGCATTCGGTAAAGTATTTGTGAAAACTTCAATACCATCACGTTGGGCCGCGCGCGCATTGCGAATGACCATTACATCGCCAGTTTTTACATAAGTGAAACCATTCAAAGCTAAACCCGCAGATAAATGATTAAAAGCTTCTGTTAAAGTGATTTCTTCGTTATTTAAAATAGTAATTTTTCCACGCACAACGTTGTCGACCACAAATTTTTGGCCACTGGCTTTGCTGTAAGTTTCAATAACTTCGACTAATTCTTTCCCTACAAAATTAAATTTTATTTTTTGTTCTGCAGAAGCAGAAATAGATATTAAACTCACCAAAGCTAAAGCGATCATTGATTTCATTGAAATCTCCTTTTTTTATGTCTTTCAATTGTATTGAGTTGTTATGACTGTACGCAAGTTCAATTTATTTGATTCCGGCGGGTAACTGTTTTAGCGTATTTCTATGAAAACATACGCGTTAATTACTGGGGCATCGTCGGGAATTGGTGAACAAACTGCTTATCTTTTGGCGAAAAAGAAACATAATCTTTTATTGGTAGCCCGGCGTGTTGATCGGCTTAAAAAAGTTCAGGCCCAGTGCTTAAAATTGGGCGCGAAAAAAGTTGAAATCATGGCTTGCGATTTATCTTCGCAAAAATCGGTTTCAAGTCTTACAACAAAAATAAAAAAATCTAAAATTGATATTCAAATTTTAATCAATAACGCAGGACTGGCACAGGGTACAGAGCTTGTGCAAAAAGCTAAAACGTCTGACTGGAATACGATGATTGATACAAATATCAAGGGCTTACTGTGGCTAACGCGTGAATGTTTTGATTCAATCATCAAAAATAAAGGCCACATCATCAACTTGGGCTCTGTAGCAGGAAGGTTGGTCTATGAAGGTGGCGCTGTTTATTGCGCCACAAAGTTTGCCGTTCGCGCGCTGAGCGAAGGCTTTCGTATGGATTTAAAAGGTACCGGTGTTCGCGTGACCAACATAGAACCCGGTATGGTGAACAGTGAATTTAGCCTTGTTCGCTTAGGAAATCAGCAGAAAGCCGATGCAGTTTATGCAGGCATGACTCCTCTTCGCCCGACCGACATTGCCCACAATATTTTATGGTGTGTAGAACAGCCAGCACATGTTAACATTCAAGAGCTTGTTATATACCCCACAGACCAAGCTAGCGTGGGGAATGTCTATAGAGGTAAAAAATGACGACTCAAGATTTCAGAATTGAAAAAGACACCATGGGTGATGTGAAGGTACCGGCGCACGCTTTATGGGGAGCCCAAACTCAACGATCAACTGAAAATTTTAAAATCGGTGGGGATAAGTTCCCCCGAGAAATGATTAAAGCATTAGGCGTTTTGAAAAAATGTGCAGCACTTACGAATTCTGAATTAGGTTTACTTGATAAAACAAAAGCAGAATTTATTATTAAAGCCGCTGACGAAGTGATCAGCGGAAGTCTTGATGCACACTTTCCTTTAGTGGTTTGGCAAACAGGATCAGGCACACAAACAAATATGAATTCAAATGAAGTGATCGCAAACCGCGCGATGACACTGCAAAATTTAACTTTACCAAATAAAGCCATCCATCCAAACGATGATGTGAATAAAGGGCAAAGCTCTAATGATACATTTCCAACAGCAATGCATATCGCAGTGGCTGAACGAATTTATAACCGATTACTACCGATGTTAGAAAAAATTTATAAATCTTTAGATGCTAAATCTGTCGAATTTAAAAGTATTGTTAAAATTGGTAGAACACATTTGATGGATGCAACACCATTAACGTTAGGTCAGGAATTTTCTGGCTACGCTACGCAAATGAAAAATTCAATTCAAAGAATTAAAAATGTTTTACCACATCTACATGAATTAGCCCTTGGCGGGACTGCCGTCGGTACTGGTTTAAATACGCATATTGATTTTCCAATCAAAGCAGCAGCAGCTATTGCGCGTGAAACAAAAATTCCTTTTGTAACAGCTCCAAATAAATTTGAAGCGTTAGCATCACATGATGCTTTAGTTGAAGTGCACGGCGCTTTAAAAACAATAGCTGTATCACTCATGAAAATTGCAAACGATATACGACTACTTGGTTCTGGTCCACGTTGTGGATTCGGAGAATTAAATTTACCAGAAAATGAACCGGGGTCCTCGATTATGCCTGGTAAAGTGAACCCCACACAATCAGAAGCTATGACCATGGTGTGCGCGCAAGTGTTAGGTAATGATGTGGCTGTTAACATTGGTGGGGCCACTGGACATTTTGAATTAAATGTTTTTAAGCCTGTGATTGTGTTTAATTGTTTAAATTCAATTCGACTTATTTCTGATGCCTGCGATAGTTTTGTGGATCACTGCATTTCTGGAATCACGGCGAACACTACACAAATTAAAAAACATTTAGAAAATTCATTAATGTTAGTGACTGCACTTAATCCACATATTGGTTACGATAACGCTGCTAAAATTGCAAAGACCGCACACAAGAACGGTACAACTTTAAAAGAAGAAGCCGTTAAATCAGGTTTATTAACTGCAGAAAAATTTGATGAAGTCGTTAAACCTGAAACCATGATTTCGCCGTTGGGTAAATAATAAATGAACCCAATTTTGTCCAAAGCCAGTTGGTTAGATTCAGAAGACATAAGACCTTACGTCTTTGTTCGTCCTGAAAATAAAATCAACAACCCTGGCACCAGACATAAATTAGATTGGTTTAAAAAAGAACCTATTTACAAAAATCCATTAAGCTTGGATGAACTTGCTTTCGCAAACGCGATTTATGAAATGGAATGGAAAGCTTTCGGAAAACAAGACTTAGCCATTCCCCGCTGGGTGTTTTATGACTGTGCGGCGATGCCAGGATTTATTGCGGGTTTTGCAGGTCGAACAAAAAAAATGCCCAAAATTATTCGAGAAACTTTAAATTATTCTGATGAAAACGAATGGTGCCCGCTATCTTTATTTATCATTATTCCGACCATGCACAAAGGTGAATGGGTGGCTTACGATCTTTGCGCAATCAATTCAATTATCCCCAAAGAACATCAAATGTACGGACTAGGATTTTTATCTAAAGCTTTTGCTTTATGGTACGCCAATGTGGAATTGTGCTCGGGGATGACCCAATGGGGGAGTCCTTCGCTGAAACTGCATTCGCA
This sequence comes from Bdellovibrio sp., assembly GCA_043721535.1. Classification (GTDB taxonomy): domain Bacteria; phylum Bdellovibrionota; class Bdellovibrionia; order Bdellovibrionales; family Bdellovibrionaceae; genus Pseudobdellovibrio. Next base: position 7,644 of record JAYSQO010000117.1, read on the forward strand.
TTTCGGTCATATGGAAATGATAGGGGCTTATGCGCCACTTCATACGCACGCAAGAACTATGACCTATAGATGTGAAGTGAACACAGAATCATGGGAAAAGTTTTTTACGAAAGAAGATGATTTTTCTTTTGTTGAAAAATATGGACCCTCAGGTTTTGAAATTGATCCCGCTGATGAAAAATCGATGATCAATGTGCAAAAGAAAATTCAGAATTTAGAAGGACCTTATTATTTAAGTGCTTTAGAAATTGGACAAAAAAAATTAACTGATAAATTAACAGTTTATCACCAGAAAAAAGAAAGATAACAATGAACCAACTGACTTTACCACCTGTAGCTAAATCGTTTTATACAATGTGCAAAAAATGTGAAGCTGACCGCTATCATAAAGTTTTAGCTCACACATCAAACAAGGCTGCTAAAATTGAATGCGAAGTTTGCCACAGCAAAAAAACGTATTCTTTACCTAAACCAGGAACAAGCAAGCAATCGATTGCAGCGGCAGCTAAGAAAGTCGGGCAATCAGCGCGTTCTCACAAAGGGCAATACGAAATTTACAATCAAAACAAACTAAGCCAAGAACCTGTTGTTTATTCAACAAAATTTCAGTTTAAGGAAACGCAAAAAATTTCTCATCCTAAATTTGGTATTGGTTTTGTGACAAAAGCTTATGACAATAAAATTGACGTGATTTTCACTGACGAAGTTCGCACGCTCATGCATTGCCGAATTTAATCTTAATAAGCGAATCGTAGATATTTGTGAAATGGTTAGAAGGTCTTAATCCAGAGCAGGCTCAAGCTGTATGTCATAACTATGGCCCGCTACTTATATTGGCTGGTGCAGGTTCTGGTAAAACAACTGTTTTAGTTTCTAGAACAGGCAGGCTCATTGATGAAAAAATCACGAAAGCTGAAAATATTTGTGTTCTGACTTTCACTAACAAGGCCGCTAAAGAATTAAAACATCGTGTGCAGCAAAAAGTGGGAATTAAATCAAAAGGCCTATGGACGGGAACATTTCATTCTTTTGGATTACAGCTTTTGCGAAAAAATCATAAATTATTAGGGCTTCCGACTCAGTTCGGGATTTTAGATCAATCGGATTCACAATCTGTTCTAAAAGATTTAGCTAAAAATATCAGAAACACCACTAAAGACAAATTCGATTTTTCAAAAATTCTGGAACTAGTCAATACTTTGCGCGCCGGAAAAAAATTACCAGTTGGGCAATTAGAAGAATACCATGAAATGGCAGAAGTCTTAAAACCGCTCTATGAAAAAGAATTATTAAAATTCGGTGTGGTCGATTTTGAAGGCTTACTGTTGGAACCATTACGGTTATTTAAAAAATACCCTGAAGCTTTAGAAGGTGTGCAAGACCGTTTTCAGCAAATTATGGTCGATGAATTTCAAGATACTAATTCGGAACAGATGAAGCTGATTGATCAAATTTCAAAGAAAAACTTAAATTTATCTGTGGTCGGTGATGATGATCAGTCAATCTATGGCTGGCGCGGGGCAGAGATTCAAAATATTTTACAATTTCCAAGAAATTTTGATCAGTGTCAGGTGATTAAGTTAGAACGAAACTACAGATCAAGTTCTGTGATTCTTGATTTAGGAAATGCTGTTATTGCAAAAAATGCGAAAAGGCATGGCAAAATATTGCGTTCTGAAAAAATAAAAAACAGTCTACACACTAAGCCTGAGGTTTTTGTTTTAGATAACGAAGACGAAGAAGCCGATTTTGTTTGTTGTGAAATTCATTGGCTTAAGCAAAAAGGTGTTAAAGAAAAAGATATTGCTATTTTATACCGATCAAATACTCAAGGTGCATTTATTGAGGCCTCATTAAGACGAAATCAAATTCCGTATTCCATCACAGGTGGTACGTCAATTTTTGATCGCAAAGAAGCCAAAGATTGGTTGGCCTATCTTAAGCAATCATTGAATGATGATGAAGTTTCGTTTCGCCGAATTATTAATTTACCACCACGTGGTCTTGGTGAAACGACATTAGAAAAATTAATTAAATATTCTGAAGAAAGTGGTTTGAATTTACCACAGGCCACAAAAAAATGGGATAAATCTGGAATCAGCGATGATAAAGGTGCAATCTTGGATCAATTTAATGATTGGTTATGGACATTTCCACAAAGACTTTTAGATGACACAACTATTGGCCAAACAATATCACAGCGTTTTGAGTTTTTAGTTCGTGAAATTGGTTACCGCGATCATTTGATTCAGAATACGACATCAGAAGGTGTTTTGTTTGATAAAAAATGGCAGGTGATAGAAATTGTCGGCCGCATTTTAGAAAGCTACATCAACCGTCGCGAGCCTGCGATTGCCACACTGAAAGATTTTGTCGATAGCATGCAGCTGCGTGATGATGTCGGCAATCAAGATGAAAAAAATGAAGTTCAATTGATGACTTTTCATGCGTCAAAAGGTTTAGAATTTCCTTATGTGATTTTGGTCGGAATAGAAGAAGATTTATTACCGCATAAACGGTTAGGTAGCGATATTGATGAAGAACGTAGGCTTTTGTATGTTGGTATCACCAGAGCCCAAGAAAAACTGATCTTAAGCTACTGTAGACAACGTAAAAAAATTGGCGTTATCAGGCCCGTATCACCTTCGCGATTTTTACTTGAGATTGACAAAGATCTTTATACAATTCATGAGACGGGTTACCGTCCAGTTAGTACCGAAGAACGGTCAACTTTAGTGAAAGATTTTTTAAGTCGTTTAAAGTAATTTAAAAAAACGGTTTAAGTCCATCGATTCAGAAGTACACTTAAAACTATAAATTTGGTCTTCAAATTTAAAATTTAAAGATTCTGCGTGTAAAAACATACGACTGACTTTATAGGTCTCTGCAATTTTTGTGTTATAAGCTGCATCGTTATATCTTGGATCGCCGACTATGGCGCAATTATTGATACAGGCATGCTTTCTAATTTGGTGTTGTCTGCCAGTTTTAATTTCTAATAAGGCTTCTGTAAAATACTTATTACTACGAACAACAAGACCTTCTGTGATACAGGCTTTGCGATCTTTAGCTATGCCTTGCGGGTTTTTTCGGCCTTCGGCTTTGTCTGACAAAGGGGTGTTCCAAGTCAATTTGGTCTCTGCCATTTTCCAAGGCCCGCGCAGCAAGGCACGGTAAGTTTTTTGCCCTTTTTCTAAAGCTTCGCTTATTGGTTTGTGCAATTCAGGGCTTTTGGCTATAACGACAAGACCGCTAGTGACGTTATCTAGACGATTGACAAAGTGTGTAGGTAATTTAAGGTCACTTAAAACATCAATAAGGTTTGGTTTTTCATTATGAACTGAATAACCTTCAGGTTTGTTCATAACTATAAAAAAAGAATTTTCCTCTATGATCATATTCATGCTAGTCTATATTCAGTTTATTAGGCCATAAAGCAAGGAAATTTGTATGAATGACGATAATGAAATCAAAGAAGCAGACACAGAAAAAACAGAAATTGAAAAAGTAAAAATAGAATTTCCTTACAGCGAAATCATTCGTGATAAAATACCTCATGCTTTTAATATTGCAGAAAACGTAGCCACACAGTGGAAAAACAACGATAAAGTTGATAACGTTGGATTAAACCACCCCTTAGCGGAAATTGTCGTAGTTAAGGCTTTAGAAAAAGCTAAAATAATCGAAAAAAAACTAGAAGAAAAAGGTATTTTTACTATGGCCCAAATGGGCTTTGAAATCGCAAAAGCACAGGCCTTAACAATTTTAGATAAAATAAAGAAATAATATGACTAGAGATGACCGTCTTCTTGAAATTTTAAAAAAATTAAATCCAGTTCATATGCAATTAAAAAATGAAAGCGCTAAGCACGCCAGCCATGTCGAACATTTGGGATCTGCGGGTTTTACTGGTGAAACGCATTATAAATTAATTATAGTCAGTGATATTTTTGTTGGTAAATCCCGTATAGATCGTCAACGTCTTGTGAATGACCTACTGGCTGATGAATTTAAAGCCGGGCTTCACGCTTTTGAAATGAAGATTTACGCACCTAGCGAGTATAAAAGAACTTAAAGTTCGAATTCTTTTAATTTCGCTTTAAGCTCATGAATCAAATTTTTGACCTTTTTGATTTGTTCTTCTTCTGGTGAAATTTCGTTCATTTTTTCTGACATCAAAGACCAGTCATTCACTGCCGACTGTAATTCGTTTTTAAGAGAGCTCCATTGGGTTTCAAAAGGCGTACTTGGAGTCGTCGTTTGAGTATCAGGTTGTGTCTTCTTGTTGTTGCTCATTTTGTTCCATCATGGTACTCATTAGTCGTACGAAATCAAATAAAAAATTAATAAGCTCACAAAAGAATAGACAGAGGTTTTTATGTCTCAAGATATTATTTATACAATGAAGGGTGTTTCAAAAGTTTACCCACCAAATAAGTATGTTTTAAAAGATATTTATTTATCCTATTTTTATGGCGCCAAGATCGGTGTCTTAGGCTTGAATGGTTCTGGTAAATCATCATTGCTAAAAATTATGGCCGGTGTGGACACTGAATTTTTAGGAGAGGCATTCCCTGCAAAAAAAATGAAAGTTGGTTACTTAGAACAAGAACCAAAATTAGATGAAACATTAAACGTGCGCGATAATATTTTTTCACAAATGGGTGATTTACCTAAATTAATGAAAGATTATAATGCGATCAATGATAAATTTTCTGATCCTGATTTAGATCCCGATGAAATGAATAAAATGATCGAAAAACAAGGTGAACTTCAAGAAAAAATTGAAGCCCTTGGCGGTTGGGAAGTGGATCAAAAAATTGAATTAGTCATCGATGCTTTACGTTGTCCTGATGCGGATTCAGCAGTGGCCCATTTATCGGGCGGTGAAAAACGTCGTGTCGCTTTAGCCAGATTGATTATGTCAAATCCTGATATTTTACTGCTGGATGAACCGACGAATCACTTAGATGCAGAATCTGTGGGTTGGTTAGAACAGTATTTAGCAAAATTTCCCGGAACTGTTATTGCGGTTACGCATGATCGTTATTTCTTAGATAATGTGGCTGGTTGGATTTTAGAACTTGACCGTGGTGAAGGAATCCCTTGGAAAGGAAATTACACGTCGTGGTTAGAACAAAAAGACAAACGTATGGCTGGCGAACAAAAAGAACAATCTAAAAAAGCTAAAACCATAGAACGTGAATTAGAATGGATTCGTCAGGGTGCTAAAGCCCGCCAATCGAAATCAAAAGCACGTATTTTAGCTTATGAAAATTTATTAAAAGAACCATCAGCAGACAAATTACAAGAAATGACAATTTACATTCCGCCAGGCCCCCGTTTAGGCAATATTGTGATCGAAGCCCAAGGTGTATTTAAAGGCTACGGTAAAAAAATACTTTTAGACAACGTGGATTTTACAATTCCACGCGGAGCCATCGTCGGAGTCATCGGACCGAATGGTGCCGGCAAATCAACTTTATTTAAAATGATCACTGACCGTGAAAAAGCTGACAGTGGTTCGTTTAAGGTTGGTGAAACTGTTAAGATCGCCTATGTCGATCAAACACGTGAAACACTAGATGCAAATAAAACAATTTTTGAAGAACTCTCTGGCGGTCAAGATGTCATCGCATTAGGTGGTCGTGAAATTAATGCCAGACAATATGTCAGTTGGTTTAATTTTTCTGGAACAGATCAGCAGAAAAAAGTGGGAACATTATCAGGCGGTGAAAGAAATCGCGTCAATTTAGCAAAAATTTTAAAAGAGGGTGCAAATTTATTACTTCTTGATGAACCCACAAATGATCTTGATGTGAACACAATGCGTGCGCTTGAAGAAGCTTTATTAGAGTTCGGTGGCAGTGCCATTGTCATCTCCCATGATCGTTGGTTTTTAGATCGTATTTGTACCCATATTATGGCCTTTGAAGGTGATTCAAAAGTTTATTTTTATCCAGGAAATTTTAGTGAATACGAAGAAGACCGTAAAAAACGCATGGGTGAAGATTCAACACCCAAACGTATTCGCTATCGCATGTTGGATTAGAAAGGTGGCTGGCACCTTTCGTTGCAACATGTCTAAAGGTGCCAGCCACCTTTAGAACAAATGTCTTCTATAGGCGACAGAACTGATTAGTCCCATGCCGCACATGGTGGTCAGCATTCCTGAACCGCCATAGCTTAATAAGGGTAGCGGTACACCAACAATGGGCAGTAAGCCCATGACCATACCCATATTCACAAACATATGCCAAAACAGGTAAGCCGTAACACCGACAACAATTAAAGATCCAAATTTATCTCTGGCTCTGGATGCAATTTCAAAACAGACAAAAAACAGCATCATAAAAGTGACCATCACAATCATGCTACCCACAAAACCCCATTCTTCTGACAGGACTGAGTAAATAAAATCGGTGTGTCGTTCTGGTAAGAATTCTAATTGCGACTGAGTCCCTTGACGAAAACCTTTTCCGAAAAATTGACCTGATCCGACGGCGATACGTGATTGAATTGAATTATAGCCTTTACCTTGAGGATCAGAATCAGGAGAAATAAATGTATAAACGCGATGTCTTTGGTATTCTTTTAACCCATATTTCCAGGCTAAGGGCATGGCTATAAGACCCATCAATACTAAAGTAGCTAAAATTGATTTTCTGATTTTAACAAAAAATAATAATGTTCCACCGATAAAAAGCAACATCATCGCTGTTCCTAAATCGGGTTGTTTCACAGTTAAGACAAACGGAATAAGAACTAAAAATAGCGGCCAAAATAATTGCCGTAGTCCCATACCAGGGCCCTGTGGATTACGATGAATTAATATTTTAGAAAGCACTAGAATCAGACACAATTTCATTGTTTCAGAGGGTTGATATCTGAAAAAATAAAGATCAATCCAGCGTTGACCTCCTAAGACAACTTTACCAAAAAAATCGGTGTATACAAGTGCGCCCACATTGCCGACATAAGCTAACCAAATTAAACGATTAATCCAAAGATAATCTAAGAAAGTCAGAACGAAAAAAATAGTCCAACCTGCAGTCAGCCAAATAATTTGTTGAATAAATAATGTTTCAACATTTTCAGAATGAGGACCATGTGTTGCGCTAAATAAATTAATTAATCCGATAATATTTAAAGTAAATATTAAGCCAATCAGTCTGATATCAATACGACTGACAAAATTTCTTTCAGAAACATTAAAACCTTTTATCGACATAAACTAAATATTCCTATGTTGTTTAAGATGTCCATTAGTCAACAGCCTCTATAGGGGCTGTGATCTTTTTAACGGCCTTTTTGTCTGCTTTTTTTAAAGCCTCTTCTATAATATCTGGATGATGTTTTTTAAAGTAAGATTCGACAACATCTCTGACAATGGGCGCAGCCCCTGTGTTTCCATGACAACTATGTTGTGCTAATACAGCAACAATGATTTCAGGTTTATCCCAAGGGGCCCAGGCCACGTACCAGCCATGATGGCGCATTTGAATGGGTCTTGATAAACAATCAGCGTAAATTTGGTCAGCGGAAAAACTCATGACTTGGGCTGTACCTGTTTTTCCGGCCATTTGCACGCCTGGGATTTTCCAATGTCTTCCTGTTCCTGAGGTTCCATTGGCAACGCGTCTCATGGCCTCTTTAACAATTTTAAAAGTGGCGCGGTCAATTTTAAAACCATTCGGTTGGGGCATTGTAATATCACGAATCTCTGCAGGAAATTTTTCAAATAAAACTTGTCCATCATGATCGACAACTTTTTTTACTATAAACGGTTTAACAATTTTTCCTTCAGTGGCGATCGCATTATAAGCCACAGCTAACTGCAAAGGTGTTGTCGTCACATAACCTTGACCAATGGCCGTACTTAAGTTCTCACCAGGCTGCCAATCTTCACCACGTAATGATTTTTTCCATGCGGCACTTGGCATACGGCCTGCGGCCTCACGGTCCATTTCAATACCTGTTTTGCTGCCGATTCCCAACAAGCTAATGTAGTTATACATTTTATCAATACCCAATGCGATGCCCATTTTATAGAAAAATACATTGGAACTTTTTTCAATAGCTTCATAAACTGTAATATTACCTTCACCGTTTCTATTATGATTATGATAGTAACGATTACCGAATCGAAATTTCCCTGGTGCATTGATGACTGAACGGTCAGAAATCACTTTTTCTTGTAAAGCAGCTAAGGCGATAAATGGCTTAAATGTAGATCCTGGTGAAAAGTGATCTTGAATAATTTTATTACGTAACGGTTTGAATGGATCAGTAGTCAGCTTAGCCCAAATTTTTACAGAGATATCACTACTGAAAATATTTGGATCGAAACTAGGTGAATTCACCCAAGCTAAAACTTCTCCATTGGGCTTCATGGCAACCAAAGAACCAATACGTTTATTTTCTTCAAACGATCTAAAAGCGGCTAATTGTAAATCCTTATCTAAGGTTAACTGTGCGCTGTGACCGTGGCTGGGTTCAATATCTTTAATTTGTTCACCGTAAATATTAGGGATCTCTGTCACAGTTTCACGACCGTGAGCATCGACTTGAATGAAACTAACGCCATCAAGTCCACGAATTTTCTTTTCTAAGTGTTCTTCAAGCCCACTTTTACCAACAATATCGCCCTGTGATAACAGTAAGTCTGGAGCATATTTTTTATTTAATCGTTCAAGTTCTTTTTTTGAAATTTCACCGACATAGCCAAACAGCTGTGCACCATTTTCAAATAACGGGTAATGGCGAATAATAGATTCACGAATCTCTAATCCAGGGAAATCTAAACGAATACGTTTAAGCCTGAAGACTTCCTCGCGGGTTAAATTATCTTTAATCCGAATCATAGCAAACGGACCATTTAATTTTTTAGCTTTTTGAATGCGTTCAATAAACTTATCGGGTTCAAGACCAACAAGAGGGCCAACAGTGCTGGCTAATTTAGAAAGATCTTCCACGTACTGTGGTGAAACTAGCGCTTCAAAGCCAGGAAGATTTTCAACAAGGGGACGGCCTTCGCGGTCATTGATGAGGCCCCGCGGTGCTATAATCTTGTTTTGCTTAACTCGATTTTTTTCAGAATATTGTCTTAACTCACGGCCATTAATGATTTGCAGCCATGTTAATCTTAATGAAAAAATAAGGACTGTGCCGATAATAAAAACATAAAATAGTCGATAACGACTTAAAAAATCTCGGGCCTCTTCTGGATTGCTAATATATTGATTGCTCATAGGCTTTCAGATCCCAAGTTTTGATGAGACGTTTTTAACTGAGTCGCTGATCCTGACCAAGTTTCGTTGGGTTCAAAAGTATTGTTAATGAAATTCAACAAATGATAAACGGGCATGCTAACTAGAAAAGTTAGACCAATATCTGCTAGGCGATGCAGAAAAAATACAGATGTAGGAACTTTTTCAAGCCACATCGAAACGATAATGTAAGTCACATGATAAAACACCGTTCCAGCACCAATCAAAATAGAAAAATAAAAAACTGTTGATGTATGAATTCGTGTTTTCAGGATCCAAATGAACCCGTGCAAAAAAATCAATGTCATTAAAACAACTTTCAATGGCGCGTACGTAAAGCGAGTCATAACAACGGCTAAAAAATAAATAAAAACTAAAGCTGGGTAGGGTTTTAATTTAAAGCTTAAAAAAATCATAAACACTAACCATAAAGATGGCGCAGGAATAAACGTTGTTAAGAAAGGCCAAAAGCTTGTTTGAAAAGCACAAAAAATAAAAAACACCAATGTCAGTGAGATAACTCTTAAAATAAGGTGTAGCCTGCGCTTTGAAATCATTGTTTTTTTACATCTGCTGAAACTGTTTCAGTGGCTGATGCAGCTTCTACAGGTTGCCCTTTTAAAAAATCTTCATTTTTAGCATTTTGCACGACGAAAACTTCTTCAATTTTGTTGGATTCAATGATGGGCTTAATTTTAATAATCAAACTTGGATTAATGGCCTTTTTCTCGACTTCTGTGACCACACCTAAAGGAAAACCTTTTGGAAATATATTATCGATTCCACCGGTTACAATGATGTCTCCGGGTTTAACGTCTTCATTGCGATCGATGTATTGAAGAACACCACCGTTTGTGTCTTTACCCAAACCTTCAAGAATACCGTGGGCTCTTGTTTTTTGAAGAAGTGCGTCAACAACAGAGTAACGATCTGTGATTAGCATAATGTGGCTCGTTGTTTTTTCTGGTCTAAAAACATAACCAACTGCGCCAGCCACTGTCAGAACAGCCTGCATATGCTTAATTCCATGGACGGTGCCTTTATTGATCGTAATTGTCTTGTGATCAGGTAATAAATCACGCCCGATGACTTGCGCCGGAGCAAGTGTCATTCGGGTATTTTTTTGAAAATCCATAAAACTTTTCAGGCGTTCAATTTCTATTTGCTGTTCATTGAGAACCTGTAAACGGGTCTGTAGTTCTTGGACTTCATTTTTAAGTAAAAGATTATCTTTTTTGATACGAAGCAGATTCAAATACTCAGCAGTAGTGCCCTTAACGCCTAAGCTCAAACCTGAAAATGCATTCTGAAAAAACTGGGTAATATAGCTTAACGGTTGTGCAAACCAAGTGTCTTCTGATTTTTTTTGCTCCATGTTAATAGAAATAAGTGGCAAAGAGATGAATAAAATCAGTAGAAGAATTTTTTTTAAATTAATATTTAGAAAATTCAAGATGCACTCCTTGCGCTTTACCTATTCAGCGATTGCTCAACCAGCTATTTCAATACGGTAACAAATAGAATGAAGATTTCAAGGTTAACATGAAATAACTTGAATTTTTTTTTGAAACATGAGGACATAACGTGATTGACAATGAAATTAAAAAAAACAGGGAGTTAGCAGTGGCGCAGAATAATGGACAGACGAGCAGTCTTATGAATTCGATTAAAAAAGTGTTCCAAGGTAAAGCATTTAATGCAAAATCGCTGGTGGCATTTGTCATTTTTGGTATGATTGTGCTTACATTTGTTCTTTCTGATATTTCTGGTCGAAATAGTGGAGGCGGTGGAGCTGGTATGGCTTCTGCTGCTGAAGTGAACGGCGAATTGATCAGTATTAAAAATTTTCAAGAACAAGAAACCCGCGTTTCTGCCTATTATGCACAACTTTTTGGCGGACAAATCAACGAAGAACTTCAACGTAAACAGATTCGTTCTGAAACAATGGGTGAACTCATTAATAATGTTTTAGCTGCACAAGCTGCAGATAAAGAAAAAGTTTTAGCGACCGATGCTGAAGTTAAAAAAATCATCACTCAAGACTTACCTTATTTCCAAAAAGACGGTGTTTTTCAAACAGATGTTTACAAAGCTATTTTGAATGCTAATCGTTTAACACCAGCTGAATTCGAAAAAGATCTACGTGTTCAAACTAAAAATCAAAAATTACGTCAATTATTTGAAACTGGTTTGTCAGCACCTGCAGCTTCCAAAAAATTAAATGCTGACTTAAAATCAGCTCAAATCAGCGTCGCTTATTTGAAATTGAATTTTGAAAATTATAAAGCTAAACAAAACATCAGCGCCACTGAGATCACTCAATCATTAGTTGATACAGCTTTTATGAAAAAAATTGAAGATTCTTACGCTCAGAAAAAACAACAATATGACCAGCCAGAACAAGTCAAAGCTTCACATATTTTAATTCGTGCAAACCCAGTGAATAAAGCTGAGATGGAAGCAGCACGTGTTAAGGCTAAAGCTATTCAAACTCGTTTAGCTAAAGAAGATTTCGGAACAGTTGCTGCTGCGGTCAGTGAAGATCCAGGGTCAAAAGGCAAAAAAGGTGATTTAGGTTTTTTCAATAAAACACAAATGGTACCCGCTTTTGCAGAAGCGGCCTTTAAACTTCAAAAAGGCCAATTGTCTGATTTAGTTGAAACTGACTTCGGTGTTCATATTATTAAAGTCACTGATAAAAAAGCAGCGCAGCTAATCAGTCTTAAAGAAGCGCAAAACGATTTAGCGAAAACTCTTCTTTTGGAAGATAAATACTTAAAACTGACTCAGCAAATTGAAACATTATTGTCAGCATCGAAATACACTGAAGTTGAAGCTTTGATGAATCAAAATCAATTAAACTGGGTGAACAGTGGATTCTTTGATTTAGAAAACGATATTTTTCCACAAGTGGGATCTCGTGAATTACTGGCAGCGAGTTTAAAATTAAATAAAAAATCTCCGTATAGCGCATCGTTAGTTCGTGAAGGTGATGATCAATACATGGTTAAGTTAGTTGATTTTAGAAATAATACGGCTGTCGTTGATTTAAAACAGTCTGAACTTATTGATAAGCAAAAAGCTTTTGCGGCTTTTGGGTTTTGGATTGAAGGCCACCGTAAAAATTCAAAAATTATGACGAATAATTTACTTCTTCAGTAAGTGATCTGGTTCGAATGCGAACGGAAACAACTCTGCAAAGGTCATAGTTGTTTCTTTGCCCTGGGTGTTTACAAGATAAATTTCAGTAAGGGCTGTGCTAAATTCTGCTAGAACCTGACGGCATAAACCGCAAGGTGGCCATGGTGATTTTTCATCACTAGCGACAGCAACGGCAGTAATTTTAAGTTGATTTGAATTTTCACTAAAAGCCTTCCAGATAGCAACACGTTCGGCGCAGACTGTGCCGCCGTAGGAGACATTTTCAATATTGCAGCCGTTATAGATTAATCCGTTAGTCAGCTGAACCGCAGCGCCAATTCTTTTTGTTGAATAGGGTGAATGTGAAAATTGACGTGCGTTTAAGGCTTGTAAAATTAGTTCTGTTTTTTTAGTTGAAGAGTTCATAACCCATCTTTCTTAATGTTTTGCTAAGCCACAGTAATGGTAAGCCCTGAATGGCTGTAAAGTCATTGGTTTCAATTTTTTCAAACAGACCAACACCTGAGCATTCAATTTTATAACTTCCCGCAGAATCAAAAGGTTGATCTTTACTAAGATACCGATCGATTTCCTGAGCATTTAATTTTTTTAAAGTCATTTTTGATATATGATCGAGATATGTTGTGTGCTCTTGTGAAAAAACTGTCAAGCATGTCACCAGCTGATGGGTTTTGCCATTCATTAGTTTTAACTGCTTTTGTGCATTTTCAAAGTTATTGGATTTTCCAATTATTTGACCTTCAAAGTTTATCAGCTGATCACCAGAAATAACTATGCAATCGGGATTATTTTTAAAAACAGATAAACCTTTTTCATAAGACAAGGCGTGGGCTATTTGAATTGGGTTTTGACCCTCAGTGAGAAATTTATTTTTTAATGTCTCTTCATCGCAGATCGGCTTTTGACAAACCACGTTAGAAACGAGTTTTTCGATCAGGGATTTTCTGTATTGAGACGAACTGGCTAGAATTATTTTTTTTGAAGTCATCATAGGTACTACTTCTTTTTATTAAAAAAATTAATTGAATTTAGAATATTGTATTTGGCGCGGTAAATCGAAAGTTCTTTTTCAAATTCAACTGATGAAAAAACAATGTTCATTTTTTTATTTTTCAAGCGTTCAATTTTTTCAGGGTCTAATTCTGTATTAGCCTTGTAATATAAAACAAATTTTTTATTTTCTGGCAAATAAATATATACATTAAAAGTAAGTTCAGTTTGTTTAAAAAGTGATTCCGTTGGAACTTTGATGTAATCAAATTTCTCATGAAGAGTACCAATAACATGAAAAGGGCTGTAAGCAAAAAATGAAATCGAAGTTTTTTTACCCTCATGATCGATTTCTTTATTGTAATCACTTTTAACTTCGCTGAATTTAATAAAATCAAATTCAGGAGTTTCCAATTCAAAACAAAGATATTCGGTACTTTTTTCGTAGACTTCGATATCGGGCATTTCTTTTTCTTCATCTTGGTCAATCATTTTTGATACCCAGCTTGATAAAATAGCTTCTGCCGCATTTTTTTCAAGATGGCCTTCTGATGAAACGATCAAATAACCAGTCCACTTTTTTTCATCCACAATGAGAACGTGCAATTTCTTAGTTTTTTGCACAGGTTGAAAACTCGTTGAATCTGTAGCGTAAGTATCTAAAACGTCGATGAAGTCTGGCTTCACAGTGTGTTCAAATATGGTGTCTAAACTGTTTTTTTGGTTTGTATTTAGATTTGTTTCATAATCAGGAATTTCAGGAAATCCAGAATCAACTTCAGAGATTCCAGTTAGTGAAGGCACAGAATCAGCCTGATCTGATGCAAATCCAGAAGACTTAGATTGGGTGAATCTTTTTAATTTTTCACGTGCTTTTTTAGCTTGTTCAAGCTGATGTTCAGCGCTATCAACTTTGCTCTGAGTAGGTTTGTAATCTGACAAATCAGGTATAGGATTGTCTTTTAAAAAAGACTTTACCTGAATCATTTGTGATTCACGATCTTTTGGTTTTTTATAATCAGGTCTAGCTTGACTAAAAGTTTGCTCGATTTCGTTATTTTTTTTCTCGTGCTTAGCTAGAACTCTTTGAATCGCAGGCCCTGATAATGGTGGATACAATTTATGTTCAAAACCACTGGATTCAAGTTGAATAATTTGATCGCGTTGAGTTGACATAATATACGGTATAATTGGAGCCAGTGACGTTTGATAAATCAATTTATGAATGGTTCTGATTTGATCCATGGGGTGATCCCATGCTAAAAATATATAGCTGGGTAATTCAGTAATAATTCTTTGTAATCCATCTTTAAGACTGGATTCGACAATGACTTTAAAGTTTCTTTTTTTAAGATAAGTCTCAACAGCAGTAATGTTGTGAGTGGGGCTTTTAATAAAAAAAAGCGTCATTTTTTGGGCTACTGGCGTATCATCTGACATGGTTTTATTGTATTCAGTTTGAGCCCTAAAGTGATCAACAAAAGTATTGTTTTTTTACCAACCCAGACAATAGTCCTTACATTCAGATAAGTCCTGTGATATCCACAACTCATGGCGAAAATAGTATCACAAATCAATTCTGATATTCAAAGTGAAACTGATGTTCAGTTGATGCCTATTGATTGGGTCGGGATGGATGAAATCCAGTCGCAAATCATGATCTCGCCGCAGGTTTTCGTGCCCGTGCTGATTGGAACATTTGTAAACTTAAAAAAAGGCTACCGTGGTATTCATATGTCGCGGTTGTATAATTTGATTACACAGAAAATTTTGAATCAAAATTTGACCACAAAAAAAATACAAAATTTCTTAACAGATATGATTCAGTCCCAAGAGCAATTATCAGAACAGGGTTATATTTGTTTTAATTTTAACTACCCACGGAAAACTCAATCTTTAAAAAGTGAATCTGTAGGTTTTAGAAGTTACCCAGTGCAAATCATAGCGTTAAAAAAAACAAACCAAACTCATGTTTGGTGTGATTTTGAAATCATCTATTCAAGCACTTGCCCACAATCGGCAGCTTTATCTTTAGAGGTCATCAAAAATCAAAAAAATCAGATTGAGCGTTTGGGTCGCTTACCAGCCACACCGCATGCTCAGCGGAGTGTAATGAAAATTAGTTGTCTGCTAGCAGTTTCAGAGCTTGACTCAGACTTCTCAGATGTCTTTCAGAAGTTTATCGAAGCTATTGAAAATACTTTAAAAACAACGGTTCAAACAGCAGTTAAAAAAGCTGATGAAATGCAATTTGCAATTCTTAATTCTGAAAATCTCATGTTTTGCGAAGATGCTGTACGCAAGGTTTCATCAGTGATGAATGAATTAATACAAGCTAGCTTTCTCGGTTTAAATGGCTACAAAATACGCACTCATCATTTAGAAAGCTTACATCCACACAATGCTGTTAGCCAGATAGCTAAAAACTATGTCAATCAGCCAAGTTAGCTATACAGTTAACACTTGCAATTGATAATCACTATCAGTATCAATAGGTATGCTCAATTTACACAAAGACACACAGATTACATTACCGGTTCATCAAACTTCGGAAACGATCAAAAAAAATGAGCGTTTTCAAATTGATGATTTTAAAAAAATGATCCGTTCTATGGGACTTAAAATCACCAACCAAAGATTGTTGATTATGCAATGTCTTCATGTGGCTGATAAAAAATCTGGTGATCGTCATGTCACAGCGCAAGAACTATTTGAAAAAGTCAGTGTTAAGGACTCGTCTGTTGGGTTTGCAACTGTTTATCGTTTTTTACGAGATTTAGCGGCCCACCAACTTGTCACAGAAGTTCGCATGGGCGGGCAGGCATCCCGTTATGAATTAACACCTAAAGAACATCATGATCATTTGACATGCACGAAGTGTGGTAAAATTTGTGAATTTGAAAATCAAAAAATTGAAGACTTGCAAGCCGAAGTTGCAAGACATTTTGGGTTTCAATTAACTGGTCACGTTTTGGAACTATTTGGTGTTTGTCCAAGTTGCCAGAAGTCATAAAAAAGTAAATATTCAGTCACGCATTGCCGAAGTCTTTTTAAACTGAAATAATCCCCCAATGGATATAGTCATCAAAGGCGCTAAAGAACACAATTTAAAAAATGTTTCGATTACAATACCTCGAAATAAAATCACTGTATTTACGGGATTATCTGGTTCAGGAAAATCATCTTTAGCTTTTGATACTATTTATGCCGAAGGCCAACGTCGTTATGTTGAAAGTTTATCTGCGTATGCTAGAAACTTTTTAGAACAACTTAAAAAACCAGATGTAGATTCTATCACTGGCTTATCACCGGCCATTGCTATAGATCAAAAATCAGTGGGTCTTAATCCAAGATCTACAGTCGGCACGATCACAGAAATTTATGACTACTTAAGGTTGCTTTACGCTAAAGTGGGAATTCCTGAATGCCCAACACACCATGTTCCGGTAGCAGCCCAGTCACCGCAACAAATTGTGGATGATATTTTAAAAAAATCCAATGGGACTAAATTTTATATTCTAGCGCCAATGGCCCAGGGAAAAAAAGGTGAATTTTACGCTGAATTTCAAAAGTGGTTAAAAAAAGGTTTCGTCAAAGCCAAAATCGACGGTCAGTTTTTAGAGTTAAGCCAAGCTCAAAAACTAGCTAAAACAAAAACTCATGATATTGATCTGGTCGTCGATCAATTAATTTTAAAAGACAATATTAAACATCGCCTCAGCGAAAGTGTGAATACAGCATTATCGTTAGCACAAGGCAGGCTTATTCTTGAGCTAACAAATGGCACACGTATTAATTACTCAATGCATTTAGCGTGTCCTGAATGTGGGTACAGCTTTCCTGAACTAGAACCAAGACTTTTTAGTTTTAATAACCCGCGCGGGGCCTGTGTGTCTTGTCATGGGCTAGGTACGCTAGATTTAGTCGAAGTGGAGCAATTTTCTGATTCTGAAGTCGGCGGCAAAAAATTAGAAAAAGTGAAATACACCTATAAAGGGAAAAAAGCTTCAGAAGATGATGAATCCGAAGAAGAAGAAATGGTGCTATCCGAATGTCCAACTTGTCAGGGCAGTCGTTTAAAACAAGAAAGTTTAAACATCAAAGTCGCAAATAAAAATATTGCTGAACTTTCAAAGTTATCAATTACTGAACTGAATCATTTTTTTAAAAAAACAAAATGGTTAGATAAAAATAAATTTATTGCTGATAAAATTGTAAAACAAATCACTGACCGTTTGAATTTTTTAGAACGTGTTGGGACATCGTACTTGTCTTTATCGCGCCAAGCCCGAACATTATCTGGCGGCGAAGCCCAGCGAATTAGGTTAGCCACGCAAGTGGGTTCAGCGCTGATTGGTTGCATGTACGTGATGGATGAACCCAGTATTGGTTTACACCCAAGGGATCACCATAGACTGCTTGAAATTATCGGCGAACTGAAAGACCGAGGAAATACAATTATTTTAGTTGAGCATGATGAAGACACAATTCGTTTTGCTGATTATGTTGTGGATTTAGGGCCTCGTGCTGGAAAACTAGGTGGACACTTAATGGCGGCAGGCACACCTGAAGAATTAATTAAAAATAAAGACTCATTAACTGGCCAATATTTATCTGGTGTAAAAAAGATCAAGGTGCCAGCCACCCGAAGAAAAGGGAATGGCTATTTTCTAAAATTGTCAGGCTCAACTGGAAATAATTTAAGAAATGTGGATTTAGAAATTCCATTAGGTACATTTACTTGCGTGGCCGGAGTTTCTGGCAGCGGTAAATCAACTTTAATTATTGATACGCTTTATAAAATTTTAGCTAAGTTCTTTTATAAAGCTCATGCTCATCCATCACCTTATAAAAAAATTGAAGGCTTGGAAAATATTGATAAGGTTATTGATATTAATCAAAGACCGATTGGGAGAACACCAAGATCAACTCCGGCAACTTATGTTGGTTTGTTGCCATTGATTCGTGATTTGTATGCGGCCCTTCCTGATTCAAAGCTTCGCGGCTTTGAACCAGGACGCTTTAGTTTCAATGTTAAAGGCGGACGTTGTGAAACATGTTTAGGTCACGGGCAAATTCGTATGGAAATGCATTTTTTATCAGATGTATTTGTCACTTGTGATACGTGCCAGGGGCGAAGATATAACCGCGAAACTTTACAAATTAAGTACAAAGATAAAAATATTGCGGATGTTTTAGAAATGAATGTCGAAGAGGCCTTAGAGTTTTTCAAAAATCACTCTCAGATTCACCGAAAAATTGAAACATTACACAAAGTGGGTCTTGATTATATGACGCTGGGTCAGTCATCAACAACGCTTTCAGGCGGCGAAGCCCAGCGGGTGAAACTTTCTAAAGAATTATCCCGCAGGGGTACTGGTAAAACATTATATATTTTAGATGAACCGACAACAGGTTTACATTTTGATGATATCAGAAAACTCATAGAATTGATTCAAGAGCTGACGGATCAAGGTAATACTGTTTTAGTGATCGAGCATAATTTAGAGGTCATGAAGTGCGCAGATTATTTAATTGATATGGGACCTGACGGTGGAATTAACGGTGGAGAAATTGTTTTTGCCGGGATTCCTGAAAAAATCATCAATCACAAAACCAGCGAAACAGCTAAATTTTTAAAACCATTACTTAGCCAAAAATCAGCAAAGTAAGACGACGAAATAGAACGGAGACAAAAACATGCTTAAATATATTAAAGGTTCGATCATTATAACTATTTTAGGTTTGGCCTTAGCCATGGGATTTGAATGGCATCAAACGGCGTCAGTCAGCGCCATGATTTCAGCTGGTTTAACTGCATTAATTTTAGCTGTGCTTGAAATTTCATTATCATTTGATAACGCCGTTGTGAACGCCACTGTGATTAAAAAAATGGATGCCGTTTGGAAACGTCGTTTTTTAACTTGGGGTATTTTGATTGCTGTCTTTGGAATGCGTTTAGTGTTTCCGCTAGTGATCGTTGCTATTGTGGCCAGTATTGGACCTATAGAAGCTTTAATGATGTCGATCAACCATCCACAAAAATATGCAGAGATCATGACATCTGCGCATTTAACAGTTTCAGCTTTTGGTGGAATGTTTTTATATATGGTGTTTTTACATTATTTTATGAATACAGAAAAAGAAGAACATTGGGTCAAGGTTATTGAAAAACCGCTCGTGTTGATTTCTCAATTTAAAGGGATCGAATTGATTGTGGCTATATTGACGTTATTATTTATAACAGCAGCAATGCGAGCTGAAGATCAAATGCGATTTTTAGTGCCTGGCTTATGGGGTATGGTGACATACATGCTAGTTCATAGTTTTTCTAAATTCTTAGAAGAAATGGAAATCGCGAACAGTAACACAGCAAAAAAATCAATTATGTCTGCGGGTTTTGGAATGTTTCTTTATTTAGAAATTCTTGATGCTTCATTCAGTTTTGACGGAGTCATTGGTGCTTTCGCGATCACTCAAAGTCTTATTCAAATTATGATCGGGTTAAGTATCGGGGCATTCTTTGTTCGAAGTTTGACATTGTACCTTGTTGAAGAAGAAACATTAAGCCAAATCAGATTTTTAGAACATGGAGCTTTCTACGCGTTGGGTGCTTTAGCCTTGATGATGTTGTTAGATTATTTCTTTCATATTCCCGAATGGATGACAGGCCTTACGGGTGCAGCAATTTTAGGTTTTTCTATTTTTTGGTCGTTCTATGATGACCGAAAGCGCCGAGCTTAATAAAATAATTAAAGCCCCAATCGACTGAACGAGATTTAAACTCTCGTTCAGTAAGAATAAAGCAAATAGAAAAGCAAAGGGGGCTTCTAATAAACACAACATACTGGCTGTTGCCGCAGTTAAGACTTTCTGTGCGCGCACTTGCAAATAAAAAGCAACCATACTAACAAACAAAGCTAAACCTAAAATAGACAGAATTGATAGTAAACTTGGATTATCAGGCCATAGCTTTACAGAGTGCACACTGTTTTCATGAATCAAAAATGGGATAAGCAGTAACAAGGCCCAAAATGTTTGATAGGTATTAAATCGAAAACCATTTTTTATTTTAGGGGCAGCAAGACTTACGCAAATAATATGCATAGTTGATGTAACAGCCGTTAGAATTGTGATCAAGTCACCTTTATTAAAAGTGAATTTCCCATTTTGAATTTGTTCGGGAATGTTCAGCAGCAAAGCCATTCCTAAAAAGGCCAATAAAGCTAAAAAGAAATGGCAGGCTTTAACTTTATTTTTAAAAACAAAACTACCAACAATTGGAATCATCACGACATAAAGTGATGTGATAAAACTTGAATTTGTGGCCGTAGTGTAATTCAGTCCTGATGTTTGTGTCATTAGCGCCGACCCTAATCCAAGTCCTGACCAAAATGACAAACGAATATCAGACATGGATTCTTTAAACCCTTTGGGGTTAAAGACAAAAAGTAGAACTTCACCTAAAATAAAAGCTAAAACAAATCGCCAAAAGACTAACGTATAAGCTGAAAAATCTTTCAAAGCCCAACTGACAAAAATAAAAGACATACCCCAGATAAATCCGGCAATAACAAGTTCACCAACAGCTTTTTGATAGTTTGAAAGAGATTTAATCAAAAGCTTCCGCCCAGATTTTAGTTTTATCAAATTGATCAACTTCAATCAGTTGATGTTTCACATCTTTGATCATCGCTCCGTTGCCACAAAGATAAAATGTTGTAGGGATTGTTTTATAATTTGTTTCATCAATAAAATTTTGCACATAGCCTTTTTTACCAGTCCATGTTTCTGTTGGGCGGCTTATCACATAGTGATATTCAAAATTCGGTAGATTTTTTTTCAAAGCTTCAAGTTCTTTACGGTAGTAAATATCTTGTTCGTAGCGCAGTCCAAAGTACAATTTATATTTTAAATTCGGATAGGTTTTCATTTTTGATTCAATAAAACAAAAATGTTGAGAAATCCCACTGCCGGTATTAAGAAAAACAATTTGTTCAGTCGGGGGCTCTTGAAAGAAAACTTTTCCAAAAGGACCCGTGAATTGCAAAGTCTCATGACCTTTCAAGGCCCATACAAATTCAGAGGCCACGCCGGTTTCAACAAATTTAAAAATCAAACGGAAGCTTTTTTTATTTTCTTCAGTCGTCGCAATCGAATAGGCGCGCAAAGCAGGCTTTCCAGTTTGGCCTTCAGGGTTAACAGTTGGCACATGCAGCATGACAAATTGACCAGCTTTAAAGTTAAAATCACTGTCGCCTGTGATCTCTAAATCAAGCTCGCGAATTTGGGGTGTGTGGTCAGTGATTTTGTTAATTTTGTAGTTATAAATTACCCTAGACATAAGATCCTTATAAAATCGTTATTAAAAGGATTATAATTCATTTTCAGGCGTAAAATGTCAAAGCAAACGTAGATAATTTTCAAAGCAATCTTATGACCTTGAGAAGTTTTCATTATCAAGCAATATGCAGTCTATGAACTTAAAATTGGCTACCATTTATATACTTGGTTTTATTGTTTTAGTTGGTTGTCAGCCTGAATCTTCAGGGTCAGATTTCGATGGCCAAGTCAGCCCACAATCTTTGGTTAGTAAACCAGCTCAGCCTAATAAATTGACTAGGGATTTAAAATTTAAGAATGATCCAACTGTGTCCTACTGTGAAGTCCCATTAAATGATTTTAGTCGGTATAGTGGCTACCGTGATTTAAAACTTTATCCTTCAGCATCAGTATCGAAAGTCTTTTTATCAGCTTGGGTTCTTAAAAAATTAGGACCGCAGTTCAAGTTTACTCATGAGTGGCGTTACCAAAAAAACACGGATGGTAGCTTTGATGTCTACATGAATACTCAGCTTGATCCTATTGTGAATATTGAAAAATCACTTTATTTCATTACTGAATTAAACAAACTAGGCATTAAAAGAATCAGAAATTTATACGTTAGCCCAAATACAAAAATTTATTTATCAGTGCTCACTAATCCTCATATTGAATTAGAAGAGGTTCCGATTAGCATAAATGAAACTGTAGAAAACTTAAGAATTATTTTTAATTCGGCTAACTGGGGAGAACAAACCCAAATTGCTATTGAAAAATTAAGACAAAGTAAAAAAACATTTCCTACGACTTTTTCAGTTGAAAAAGTCAGCGTTGTCGACGAAACCACAAAATCAAAAATAGCAAACTGGGATTTGCACATTACTCAGTCAGTTGGAATTAAAAAATATCTTAAAGAAGTAAATACGAATTCAAATAATTATATTTCTGATGCTCTCTTTAGCTATTTAGGTGGAGCTAAAAAGTTTTATCAATTTCAACAAACTGATTTAGGCCTCACTAAAAATGATTTGTATATGTTAACAGGATCAGGTTTAGCCACAATTACAGGCGGACAAAGATCTGATAATTTAGCAAATTGCTATTCAATTGCGAAAGTCATGAATTATATTTATTTACATTCTCAAAGACAAAATTATAACTTAGGAGAAATTTTATTAAATGTCGGGACTGACCAGGGGACTTATCAACCCAGTATGGTTTTCAATCAAAGCACAGTGGTTAAAACGGGTAGACTGTATGACGTACCGACATTGAATTTATCAGGTGTTGTTTCAACAAAATACGGGCCTGTGGCCTTTGCTTTTCTAGGGCATGACTTCGATAACGCTGACGAGACAGCTATGCAGAACAAGCGGGATACTCTGCTGCAATCAATT
Source organism: Bdellovibrio sp. (assembly GCA_043721535.1). Classification (GTDB taxonomy): domain Bacteria; phylum Bdellovibrionota; class Bdellovibrionia; order Bdellovibrionales; family Bdellovibrionaceae; genus Pseudobdellovibrio. The sequence goes on from JAYSQO010000117.1 coordinate 30,784, forward strand.
TTAGACTATTACACGGCAGTCCCAGGGGCCTTTAGAAAAGTCAAATTAGACACAATTTTCTTCTAAATTTATATAAATATTATGGCACAAGCCTAGCAATATAAGCCTTGTTATCAAAAAACGAGGTTACAATGTCTTTCAAAATCAAATTCTTAGGCTTTCTGTGGTTAGCGTTTTTATTCGTTTTAGCGGCTGAAGCCCAGCAAGGCACGATCCGCATACCCTTAAAAACATTCACTAAACAGGCTTCTGATTTAGTTGGAGCAAACGGTGAAACTCTTTCGTTTTCTGAGCTTTCAGCCCTTCATCAAAAGGGTTCTGACCTGTCTAATTTGAATCCACTGGAAAACAAATATTGGCAAAACAAGAAATACGCTGCTGTTGATTCAAATCTACATCAAAGAATGCCTCTAGAAGCCGGAAAGCTGATTATTGATTCGTACTTAGGTGGTAATCGTGATCTTGGGTTTTTCTCAGTGATCGTAAGACCTGTAGACAAACCCAGTGAACGTTATGTTCTGACATTGGGTTTGCAAGTTCATGCCAGTCTTTTAAAATCAGCGCTACTTCGTAAATTAGGTTATTTTCAAGAATCACCAAAACACTATTCAAAAGTTCAACTCTCTTTTGACACTAAAGAGAAAAAAACTGAATTTATTGAAACTGCTTTTTGCGAAAAAGGCCCCAGTGAAATCGCTGTCGATTGTCTGTCAATTGACCCATTTAAAAGTAAAGAAATAAAAAGAGAATTTTTATCACACATTGATGAAAAAAATCTTTATGTGCATGGCGTGTATCTTGAAAAAATGAATCCTGAAGTACCAAGTCTTTTTGATGGTTTAACACCGGCCAGTTCAGATTTAGTTTCTTATTTTTCACAATCTCGGGCTTACCGTGCTTTAGCTATCCCATTTGTTATCGGAGATTTTTCTGAAAGTTTAAATCGTGTTTCAACGCATATTGCTTTACTTAGAAATGGCTACGTTTTTTTAAATTATCCATTTAGTGGTGATTTTGCTGAAACCAGTGCTGATGATGCAAAATGGATTTTAAAAAGAATGGCTCAGTTCAGTGATGCGGACTGGACAGATATCGTTAACACATCAAAATACCCATTGTCATTACGTCCTTTAGTTAAAGCTAAGCTTATTTTAAGATTCAAAAATATGTTCACAACTTTTTTTAGCGCGAATGAACTGGGTAATTATAAACTAACAGCAACACCACAGTTAAAATACACATCAGTCGATGGTCTTGTGGTTAATGGCAAAGTCACGACTGAATACATTGCAGGATATCCTCAGCGTTTTTCTCATGGGGAAAGACAATCACCATTTGAAACCGGTGATTTGATTCAATATATGAATGTGAAAGCTCAATCTTCTGCATTGGGTGCAGCGGTTGATTTACTAAATCAGCAATTAACAAAATCAAAAATTCTGACTCAGCAATTAGATGGCGTTATTATTACAGAAAATGGCTTTAAACCAGTGGGTTCAGCAGTTGGTCGTCAGTTTGGACTTAATTTTTCTGCTCAAAGAATGGTGACGACGGGAACATTTTACGGAAGCCAAGCAGCCGTTCAGTTAGTTGATAATGTCACGATCAGTGCAGGTCTTGGGATTTTTAAAATTATTAATGATGTTTATGGATACAGTCAGAATTTAGGAGGGCAAGTTTCTTATAACCGAGACTTCACCCATGTTAGACCCTTAGCTTCTATTAAAGAAACAAAAGCTATCCCATGGAAAGAAGTTTTAGTGCCAAGTCATCTTAAGAAAATAGCCTCGCCACTAAAAGATGGAAAGCTCTCTGAATTTGTTTCAACACTAAAAACAGGCGAAGTATTCACGATCACTGAATCTGTAGGTGTAGCAGGACAAATGGGTTACGATGCTGGATTAGATGCACTGATTGGTTTTTCAGGGGTTACAGTGCCAACATTCAGTGTTTCCGTTGGAACACAAAAAGTCATATTAAGACAAACTCAGATTATACGCACAGATTTGGGATTTCAGATTTATATTCGAAATCAGAACTCAAAAGCTTTGAGTCTTACTTTTGATTTTAACTATTTTATTAATTTACTTAAAATTAAAAATGAAACAACTTTAACTGATCTTCATACCGATGCTTTTATTTTACAGTTTAATAGCGATTTTATTCAACAAGTTGAATCTGGAGATTTAAAAGTCGAAGAAGGTTCACCAGAAAAGAAAAACTACGATGAGCAAAAAGAATTTACCCAAAAGTTGAGTGGCGCCTTACGTGGTTTGATTTTCCAGTCCAGCACAGATCAACTTTATTCTAGCTTTAGAAGGCAGCAGTTCACGATTGATCACAATATTAAAACCAATGAAATGACCGCTAAAATTTTATGGTACCGATCAGCGCAGTTGAATGAAGAACATTACTTGAAAATTAAAAAATCTGACCTTGTTAATCCAGATCATGAAGATGTTGTGGATAATAAGCCAATTGAAATTGTCACCTACAAAAAAGGTGAATTAATCGGTAAAGATTATTTAGGTTTTGGATTAAATGTTTTAGATGGTTTGATTAAAGAAAAAGTCAAAGGAGACTTTGTTCCAAGGTTGTCTCAAGACTCAAAAAATCCATCACAAATACCATTTGGTCAGGCCCAGTGGCACACAATCCGTACGGATACTGAATTATCACAAGACCGCGTTGGGGCATTACCCAGTGTATCTGTGATTCAAACAGTGTGGAGTGGTTGGTCACTTAAAAAAACAGATTTAGATCGTATTATCAAGATCACTCAAGATAAATTAAAAGGAACTGAGTATGAATCAGTGGATATTATTCCTGAAGGCACTTTTAATAACATTAAAAAAGTTGATTTTTTTAGAATCACTGAGAATTTATCATTATTGCCATCTGCTTTAGAAAAAATTAAATCTTTTGTGGTTTATCCTGATGTGAAAGATGCCGAGAAAGATAAGGTCATATTTTTAGGTCGATTTTTTCAAAAAATGAGTGAAATGGGCAAAGACAATAAATTCAGAGCTCAAGACCAAGCTGTCTATAATAATATAATCTTGTTAATGGGTAATGGTGACCTGAAAAAAGGTCAGCAAGCTTATCTAGCCCGTTGTAATGCCAACAAAACCCAAATGTATAACTATAAATGGCTTAAAGGTTCAAATTACGAATGCTTAGAGCCATGGATCGAAAACATTATTCGTCTTTCAAGAGATTTTTCTTCAGGAAATTTACGCCAGCAAAATAAATGGATGACAGAATTAATCTATGAGTTAGAAAAAAATATTCCAGTGAGTGTTTTATTAAATGCGATTGGTAAAGAAAATTATTTATTTTTTCTTGAAGTCACAGGTTTTAGAACTGGCGATGAAGATGCTGACCAAAGTGTCTACGTCAGTAATATCGTGGGTGAACCAGCGGACAAACATCCCTATTCAAATGGTTTATTAAATATCATTGCTGAAAAATCAATGATCAGTCCGCTTGAACTGGATCGTACGCAAGGGAGTTTCCAATGATTAATAGAAATTTTATTTTCAGTCTTATCTTCAGTTTTCAATTGGGCGCTCATGCCCAAAGTTTAAATCAATACAGCGATCTTATTTTAAATTCTTGGGCTTTTAAAAATAAAGGTGAAACTGTTTTATTTGATTTAAATCCTCTGCAAACATACCAACTGCAAGCTCGGATTAATGAAGATATCGGTATAACATCATATCAAACCAAAAAAGTAACTCCGTTAAAAATAATTAAAGTGGCTGTTTTAGATACAGGTATTGATGCGAATCACCCTTTTTTAAAGAACAGAATTTTTCGCAACAAAGAAGAATGCCAAGTTTTAGAAAAATACAAACAATGTCTTAAAGATAAAGACAGAAAGTCGTGCACGGATAAATATTTATCTGTAAATTCGCCTGACTATGATTTAAATAAAAATAAATATCCTGCAGATTGTGCAGGCTGGAGCATTCTTGGGCCAGAATTAGGTGATACAAAAATTGTGGGTACGTCAGAATTTAATGATCCCATCGGACATGGAACACATGTGGCTGGTCTTATTGCAGCAGTGACAGGCCAAGTTCAAATTATTCCAGTTCAAGTCATCAGTAACGGACCAAATGAACCGATTAAGCCGTTCAGTTTAGAGGCAGATAGTGCCGCTGCTCCAATAATTGATTTAAGCCCTGATGAATCACAACGTGGAAATTTTAATGAATCCATTAGTTTATCAGATCGTATTGCGCGTGGAATTATTTATGCAACTCATGCAGGTGCTGATGTGATTAATTTATCTTTAGGTTGGCCACAAGGACAAGATTCGGAAATTATGCGACAGGCAATCGCAGCTGCTCAGAAAAAAGGAATTATCATAGTCGCGGCTGCAGGGAATGACTCGACAACAGCACTTCTTCGCCCTTGTCAGTATGAAGGTGTTATTTGTGTAGCAGCTAGTAGACCCGATGGATCGATTTCACATTTTTCTAATTATGGATATGGTGTTGATATCGCGGCACCGGGCACATCAATTATTTCGACAATTCCGATGACTTATCGTTCAATTCGGCTACCTGGTTTTGTCGGTGTGGATATTCTATCAGGCACGTCGCAAGCGTCGCCCTTAGTTGCAGGGATTATTGCAAAAATGTTAGCTGAAGGAATCCCGCAAAAAGATATTTATCCAAGACTTATTTTAGGATCAAGACCCACACAAAAACAATTGTCAGTGATTGTAGGCCCTCTAACTGGTGCACAAAAAACAATTTTACCAAGTACGACTTATGAAAGAACTATTTTATCGGGTCAGATTGATTTCGCACGATCTATGAAAATTCAGGAACAGCCTTTAATTTTAAAAGCGAACAAAGAAACGCATGTGATTCAATGGGATCGTCAAACTGACACTTTGCAGTTTCAGTTTGCATTGAAAAATTACTGGAAAGATGTTTCTGTAGACCAATTCAGCCTGACACTGAATCCACAACTTAAAAGTACACTTTTCCCAACTGTTGAAACTATTGAATTTGTTGACGACATTGAAGATACCGTTTGGAAACAGGGTGAAATAAGATCTGTGTTAGTGACTCTTAAAGTTCCTTACGACGGTAAGATATCAAGTTCACAGATGGTCAGTGACCTGTTGTTTGATGCTGAAATCATTTTGAATCAGCAAAAAATGAAAAAATTTCCAATCAAAGCTGAAATTATCAGTACTTTTTCAAAAGATACTCAAGCTGAAGATATCGTGCAAATTCCAGTTATTGGGGCAATCCCACGCGGGATGAAATGGTTTTTAGTTGATGAAATCTATGATCAAAAAATTCAAGAACGTGATTATTTTGTTTTAAAACAAGAAACTACATCGTTTCAAATAGGACTTATCCGTAGTGATAAAAATCAATACAAAGTTGAATCGATTCAATCTGTACCTTTTATTGGTGATGTTAAAAGAACGCAGCCCCAGCATCGTATCAGAATGGATTTAAATAATGACGGCCGTTCAGAATATATCCTGACTTTAGTTGAATATATTGCAGCTGATGGTTTTCAGCGGCGTGGCGATTATAAACTTCATTTTTTTATTTTTGATGATCAATTTAAATTCTTAAACGCCTATTCAGTTTATGATGATCGCACAATTATACCTTTGAATTTTAGTTGGATGAAGGTAGGTGGAGTTTTACGACCAGCATGGGTGAACCAAGGCTATTCGGCCTCATCACAAATAGATATCACTGATTTATGGGATACGAAAGTTAATGCTAAACAAAAGCCATCAGAAGTGGGCATTCGTTATTACTATTTAAGTGAAAATTTCAAACTGCAAGAATTAGCTCTTACAAAAAAAGTAAAAATTGTGGATGTTATTCAGCCCACTCTTAAACAAATCCAACAGGGAATTGTTCCTGTTTTGATCGCTCGTAATTTAGGGTCAGAAATTAAACCGTCATATAATTATCAATTTTCAGTAGGTCTCGTGCAATCAGCTAAGATGTTATCAGAAAAATCAATCAATCAAATTAGCGTCAATCAAAATTACCGAAATCTTTTAGATACACGTGTTGATAAAGTGATGGATTTAAATTCCAGCGAATTAGAGCACAACGGTACATTTTGGTTTTCACAAGATGCACATCAAAAACAACGTGTGACTGTGTATAATTCTGAAACCCAAACGATGATTGATCAGTTGCTCAGTTCACAGATGACTGTGTTTGATTCTCCGCTGCGGATCAGATCTGCTTACACAGGAGCATACAGCGCTGGTGTCTTTGTGATGACCAATACGGAAATCGAATATCATGATCTGGTTACAAAAAAAGCCGCGCAAACTAGTTTAAATAAATACACATTTATTGGTGATGATTTAACAGTGGATCTACAATTTCCGATCACAATTGTCCAAAAAAATAGCAGCGGTAAAGATACAGTCAAATTGCCTGCACTTTTTACAACTGAAGGAAGTGGGTTAAATCTTGGTGTCAAAATGTTGGTACCGATTCTTGCAAAGGGTAATAGTCAGTTGCAAATTGTGTCACCAGCACGATTAAACTTTCAATCACCACAAGGATGTAGGGCCAATGAGGCTCCAGTTTATTTAGGTGAAGCGAATAAGAAGGATTCCTTATTACAAAGTGGTGGGTACGCTTTGGACTATTTTTGTGGAGATAAAATTTTAAGAGTAAATCTTAAACTATAACAAAAACACTAAAAGGGGAAAAAATGAAATTGAAGGAATTAACAAAGTTAGGGTGGCAATCGACTATTAAGTTATCTGCTATAGCAGCTATGATGGCAGTTGTGTCATCTTGCGGTGGTGGCGGCGGTGGTGGTGGTGTGACCGATTCAGGTAGCGTCATCAGTTATCCTTATGAGACTGTTTACGGTGATGTTTGCTTAAGTTCAAAACCAACTCCAGGCTGTACTTTTTCTAGAAATTCTGGTCAGCGTATCAAAGTTACGGCAGATCCAGATTATGACCGTAGCGGATACGGCTCTGATGATTTATGGTACGTCCAATTTGACAGCGCTGGTAATGCAAAAGTTTATGATGACCTAGGTAATTTTCAATATAACGCTGATACTAATGATTTCGCTGGTTATGTCGGCGGAACAACAATCGGTGTTGGGACAACAGGGTTCTATTGGGAAAATGTATCAAACAAAACATATTGGTTTGGCGACACTGGAATTCTATACAGCGCTGACACTGGGTCTTCAAATTATGGCCAAGCGATCAATAATAAAAATGCAAAAAATGCGACAGATGTGAATTCAAAAGCGATCTCATCAGAAGCTAATAAAAATTTAATTAAAGCGGGTGCGGAAAAGCTAGTTAAACAATATGGTTTATCACAATCTAAAGCTGTTGCTGTAGCCTCGGCGTTAAATTCATGGGCCGTTATGGGTGCTGAACGCGGAAAAATCACAACTGGGGATATGGATAAAACTTTTAAAACAGTTTTCGGTGTTCAGTTTAATGATGCGCTTTCAGCGGTGAATGCTTTCAGAACAGGTGATGCAACAGCATCTGACAAAATGAGAGACTTAACAAATCGTTCAGCGAATCAATTGGGTTTAAAGCCTGAACAAGCTAAAGAATTTATTAAAGGAATGTATAAAGGTGCAATTGAAGATGCAGGCTACACTGTTGATCAAATTAACTGGTAATAATTTAGTAATAAAAAACTAAAAATATTTTACCATTGAAACCTAAAGCCTGCGTTTTCTGATTATAGGCAACAATAGTTTTAGATTCAGCCAAAGCCTCGGTCCTAAAAGCCGAGGTTTTTTTATGGAAAAACCACGAATAAAAAACACCAGCCCCTAAATTATAAATATATGTTTTGATATTATCATTGGTTTTAAAATATCCGTACTGAGCCTGTCCGGTCAGGCCAAAATGAGAATCATCTTGATATAAACGGTAATCACCATAACCGCCAAAAAATAGCTTTGTATTAGCGCCACCGCCCTGATCTAGGCTTTCAAATTTAAATGTTGGCCCATATTCATAATCACCATCTATCCAACCGTAGCGGGCTTCAATACCTAAATAGTTTTCTTGAAGTCGATTAGCTTTAGCGATTGAAATATCACCGCCTAAGGTGATGGAATTTTTTGGATCACCGATATCAACAGTTGCAGAATTATCAAATTCAACAATTCGATATTTTTTACCTTCGATTAAGGGTTTTTCTGATTCGATAATTGCAGACTGGCCTTTAGTTTTTTTAATATATATAGATTGGTCAGCAAAAATGGGCACTGCGCTGAATAACAAAATGAACAAAATGGATATTTTATTTTTCATCATTATGATCTATTCGTACTTTCAAAAATTTTATCAGCCGATTTAGCAATAAAACCTTGATACAGTTTGCCGGATTGATCAGGGTATCTTTTGGCGAATTCGTAATAACAAGCAGGAATTGCATACGTGCCATCTGAAAAATCAATAGGTATAGCGTTAGCTAAAGTTGAACTTTGCTCAAGTAATTCAGCAGCAGTCCCTTTGATTTCGCCGCCAGATGCATTTAATTTATGACCAAAAGATTTGATAAAATCATTGACATCAGTGATATTTTTAAAATTTTTAAGATGATTTACGCTGACGGTAAAATGATTTGGGCGAAAGCCAAAAGCATAAACCCAAGAAGCATACTCACTTTCTTCTGCTAATTTTAAATAAGTTTTGTAATCCGCGTTCCAGTGGCGTCCGCTGTAAATAAAATTCTCAGTCGCATTTTTTTGTTCAGGGATTTGATCAATGGCTTCAGTTAAAGTTTTTTGGACAAATGCTGACATTTTTTCTAGTTCTAATTCAGAAATAAAAATTTTAGGAAAATCAGGATTAGTGGTATTTTCATAATGTTTAGCATAAAGTTTTTTTTCTTTAAAAAAATAGTCTCCGCGATCGACGTAGCCATATTTTTCAAAGTGTTTGGCTAAGGATTTGATTCCTAAATTCGGGTGATTAAATGTTCTTAAAGCAATATGATCATTAACGATGGTCTCTTTTTTCTGTTCAGTGAAGGCATTAAAAATATCACGGGCTTGTGGGTTCATTTTGCAGTAGTCATTCCACATTGTATTTAAAAACAAATTTAACGATTCCACGCTAGATGCTGAATTTTTAATCATAGAGTTAACCTCGGTCTGTATTTGGCTCTATTTGAATTTTTTTCATTATCAGAGTCAATTCATGTTGTTGTTTACATTTTTGCGTCATTCATTTGACTCCGATCAGAGCTAAATATCATAGTGGCCGAATGCAAATTTTATTCTCTTTAATAACTGCTGTTTTTTTATTGCCACTAGCTGCTTGGCCTACGTCTAACAACCAACAAAGTTCTTATTTTAAACTAACTGAATCTGATTCTTTGCCAGATTTAAACCAACTGACATTTGATATTGATTCATATCAATATGTCGTTTCTGGCGGGGACAATGCTAAACAAGAAAGCACGGTTGAATTAGCTTATCAGTATAAAAACACAACGCTTTCTTCAAGTTCTAAAATTGACTTTGCAGTTCACGCTCAATCTGGTTTGTCACAGCAGTTGGGTGTAAGAACGTCAGAAATTTATTATAAACATAAAAATTCAACTCATTCGTTTGGGTTTGGCAGACAGTACACTAGACCCAGTGGGGCCGATGAGACTTTTAATTTAGGTCTAATCCACCCGTACTTTACCCAAGACTATTTGCAATACACGCCTCAAGGTTTAGTTGGATTTGAATATGAATTTGCACAAGATCAGTACTCATTTCTGACGGGTTATTACCCGATTTATATACCTAACCAAGAGCCTTTGGTTAAAATAGAACAAGGTAAAGCACTTCCGCAAAATAGATGGTCTAGAAGACCACCGGCACAATTTGTTTTTAATAACCAAACTAAAGACATTAACTATTCAGTCAATAGCTACGACATGCAAAAAATCGTGAACAACCCTACTTTCAGGTTGGCCAGTAGCTATCAATTTGCGACAACAAATCCGTCACAAATTCAACTGGGCTACAAATACGGTCCGTTACCCCAGTTGGTGATTGATCGCGAGACCTACGCCGACTTAGACGCCACGGGGAACGTGAATTTTCTGCCTGCGGTGAATTATTCAAATACTTTTCAATTTGACTACACACTGGGGATCAATCAGTGGGCCGTTCAGTTGTCTGCGCTTTATGACAGACCAGAACAGCAAAATGCAAAACCAGGCCGATCATTACAACAGCTTTCACCAATGGATGTGCAATCAGTGAAAGTGGCCTATCAACTGCGTTCGCCAGACGAACTAAACCAGTCGGTTTATGTGGCCTATGCCCTTGTTAATGGGGGATCAGTTAAAGATTTAAACTACGATGGATCAGAAAACATATTCACCTTCACCAAATACCGACAACAGTATTTTAAGCCCTTTAAAGTCGGTGCAGAACTGTCGTATTATGCCTTTTTAGCTCGGCCACAGACAAGTCAGATTGAATGGATCTATGACCAGATTCAAAAGGGATCGGTCCTGTCATTTCAACAAAGGTTTGAAATTATCAAGGCTTTGAACTTAAAATTAGGTATGGATATATTGGGTGTCGAAACTGGAGTTCAGCAAAATGACGATCATTTTATTAATAAATATAAATCCAATGACCGCTTTTATTCAGGATTAAACTATGCCTATTAAGGCCATCTTGTTTTCGATACTATTAATACTTTTATCAAGTTGTGGGATCGTTCTTCAAGAAGCCCCTATCAATACAAAGCCAGTTGAAATTCAAAGCTCAAAATGTCTTAACCAAGCGGTTGAGGATTTTAAGTTATTTTTTCTTGGTACAGCCCAAAAACAAAATATAGAACAAGCTGTTGTCTGCATCAGCCAGGTTTTGATTGCATTTAAAGACAATATCAAAGGCGATGAAGACGGTATTTATCTACCGAATGAATTATCTTACTTTGTCGAAAAAAACTTTCTTAATCCGTCGCAAAAAATTACACCTGAATTTTTAAAACAAATCATGATTTTAAAAAAAACTTTAGTCGGCGGGGATCAAACAAAGCTGACCGCTCAAGAAGTTATTCGGTTATCAGAATTGATTCTCAGTCTAAAAAAACCAGTTGGCGACCTGAATGATGAGATGCTTTTTTTGTCATCTAAAAAAGTTTTCACGAACTATTCGGATGAAGATAAAGATTTATTTTTTCAAACAAAAAAAGTAGAAGTCAATAGCAGTATTCAAGCTATCTTTGGTATTTTTGTGCAATCAGGTCTGAGTTATGAAATTAATGATTTCATGGAGTTCATCAAGCAAGCTGCGCTATTTGCGCAGGCCAAGCCCGAAACGGTTACAGCCATTGAAAAAACCAAAGTTTTTGTAATTAACTTCAAAATTAATCTTGTCGGTGGGGGCTCAGCTATACAGTCAAAAGATTGGTTAGTGATTGCTAAGACATTTCACCAAATCTATTTTGAATACTTACGGTATGATTATTTTCTTGTTCAAGACATTGCTGCCACAACAAATCGAAAATGGAAAGTCTATTCAGATATTGCTTTAGAGGTCACAGACTATTTAGAACTTATACTTTCTGAACAACAAAAAAATGGTCTAACCAATCAACAAATCTATGATCTGGTTTCATCGGCTTATGCTATATTCACTGATGAAGTGATCACTTTAGATCTTGTTGAAGATGCAGATATTTTGAAACAGTTTATTTTAGGACAAAAGCAAACTCAAGCCGGTGTTTGGAAAAGTGGGGACATTGCTTTGTTTCAAAATAAAATCCCGATGTTCACTAAGAACACAGGCTTAATTTTGAGCTATATTGATTTGATAGAAAGCAATATAGCTACGAATACCGCAATGTCCAAAACAGACTTCAGAGCTATTGAAAAAGATTTTAGATTAGCTGTGATTACTTTATCAGATCTGATTGATGGCGAAATCACAAAATCTCAAATCCTAAAAATATTGAATGATTTGAATGCCAATCAATTAATTGATGAATTACGTTTAACAGCAAAAACCAATGAAGTGGTTAATCTCATTTTTTCTCTAAAAGGGACACTTTCAAATCAACAATCGGATTTAATTCGTAAAGATGACGTCAAAAAATTGCTTTTATTTGGGTCTCAAATTTTGCTTAAAAAATATGAGTATGAATTATTTGTCAAACCTCATAGTGTATTTACAAAAGAATTTAATTTGAATCTAAAAGATTTAATTACTATGTCAAAACCCATTTTGTTAGAAATCATAAAGCAAAAGAATAGTAAAAAATTAACTCATGTTGAAGTTGCTGATTTGTTGTATCATGCCCAGTTTTTTGCTGACTTACCAAAAGTAATAGCGCCAAAAAATATTCAGGCTGTAGTCATCATGCTGATGAGCCATGTTTTCAGAAGCCCTGAAATTCGGCTAAATGGCGGCGCTGTTAAAACATTTATCGATCAAGAATCAGCACACTATCTATTTTCTGAATTAAGCCGCGCTTTGGATCTGCAATTAAAATCATTTGATGTTTTTAAAGATGTAATCCAGCTTGAATACACCCAGTTTAAAGAAATTATAAAAAAATCGACTTTAGATATGGATATTGATTCAGTTGAAAGTGATATGTTTGGTGAAATCCGTAGACTTCATAAAACGAAATACCCACTGAATTTTAACTCTAAAGGGCAACTTGATTTCAGTCTTTATCCAATCAGTTTTATAACTCATACAGATTTTTACAAATCGTTACTTTCACAAAATATGTCTCGGTTCTTGATCCGGTCTTTTTCAACTGAACTTGTGAACGTGCAGACGCTTTTTGGATTAACAGAACCTGAATTGCAAACCCCATATAATATTATTAAACCGATATTAGTCAGTCTTGAATTCACTGAAGAGAAAAATATTACATTTATTTCTAGCCGCTTTCGCGAAGCCAATTTATTTGTACTGCATGCAAATGGTGATCTTTATATTAATTTTGAAGAAATTCACGATATTATTTTGCATGTGGCTTCAGGTCTTAGCCGTTCAGCTGATATTAAACCCGTGGTGATCGAAAAATGTTTGCCTCCCTTGAACGATCTGACGAACAACCAAACGACGGTTTCAGAGGATTGTTTATTAGAGGCTTACTGGGAAAGTGCTGCAGGTTTTGACCAAATCCCAAGCTATTTAAGACTGAAAGACCAATTCACGATCGTGCAGAATAAAGCTTTTTATTTAGGGCTTTTAAAAACTGCTGGGCATATTTTAAACGATAAAAAAGTTGTCGCTTTTGTGGATATGGATCTTTACCCACATGTGGTGCAATACATCGAATCTATATATAAAAAATACGACGCTAATTTAGACGGAGTTTTAGTTAAAAATGAAGCGCTGATTGCTTTTCCTGTGTTTAAACCAACAATTAAATTAGTCTTAAAAGGTATTACAGGCGGCGGGGTTATATCCGAAGAAAAATACCCTGGAGTGTTCATGTATTTATTAAAATATAAACGTCCACCAAAAGGTCTTAGTGAAACATTTAAATTTTTAAGTTTTATTGACAAGCCAGAACTTTGGGATGCAAAAACAAATCGTCTTGATTTAAGCGAAATCCTGATGTTTATCGCTGAAGTCACAACTGACAACAAAGCCAAAGAGGGTGAGTTGCCAGAAGAGCCGCCTGCGCCCGAACAGCCACCAGTTGAGACAACGCCTTAAAATTTATTTTTAAACATCATAGATTCAACGGGAATAGATTTTTTCTCGTTGTATTTAGCAGAGGCTTTTTTGTTATATAGATTATTTACTTCGCCTTTGATATCGAAATAGATCAACTGACCAATCGGCATCCCCGCATAGACACGAACGGGTTGTTTAACCGATATTTCCAGTGTCCAGTAATTACAGAACCCCACGTCACCTTTGCCAGCAGTCGCATGGATGTCGATGCCTAAGCGGCCAACGCTTGATTTACCTTCTAGAAAAGGCACGTGAGCGAGGGTTTCTGTGTATTCGTGGGTAACCCCTAAATAGAACGCTGTCGGTTCTAAAACGAAGCCTTCAGCGGGGATTTCAAAAGTTTTAATTTTATTGTGTGATTTCGCATCTAAAATTCTGTCTTCGTAGACAGCCAATGTGCGACCTAAATGAACGTCGTAGGAATTAGTTCCAAGACATGAAATATTAAAGGGCTCCACTTTGATGAGCCCTTTTTCCATACAGTTTAAAATCTCTTTATCAGTTAAAATCATTGCTGATTAAACTACTTAGTTTCTCTGTGAACTGTGTGTTTTTGCATGTTAGGGTTGTATTTTTTCTTCTCTAAACGACCTGGTGTTTTAGTTTTATTTTTAGTCGTTGTGTAACGAGATACTGGCTTGCCAGCTGCTTTTGCTTCTGTGCACTCAAGTGTAACTATTATGCGGCCTGATTTTTTTGCCATGATTGACTCCGTTTTATGTAACTTTTAACAAGGTATTTATATAAGAAGATTTACACTATACTGTCAATGAATTATACCAATATTAGAGGTGAGTGATGAAATTTAGATCGCTATTGCAACAATCAGCCATGCTAACAGTCTTATTAGTCAGTTGTGCCTCGCGGGCTCAGATTTATGATTCTTCAGGAGTACAAAGACAGACTTTGGATCAAGTGATTTCGTCAATTTCCGCCGGTACAATCCTTGTTGTTGGTGAAGTCCACAGTGAGCGTTTAATTCGTGATCAACAATTAAGCATTTTAAATGCTTTACGGACAGCTGGACACAAGGTTTCTGTGGGGATGGAATTCTTTTACTACCCTGATCAGGTCGTTGTTCAAGATTTTAGAAATGGTTTAGTTTCTGTCGACGACTTAAAAAAGGCTGTGGGATGGACCGGGCTTGATATTGGCCTTTATACCCAGCAATTGCTTTTTCCTAGAAATGAATTCGGCGAAGCAGGTCTTGCTATTAATAGCCCGAAAACATTAACCCGCCAAATATCGCAACAGGGCTTAGCTGGATTATCCATTGATCAAAAAAAATTAATGCCGCCAGAATATTTACAAGGAAATGATGCCTACCGCGAACGATTTTATAATATTATGAGCGGTGGTCATGTTCCTGATTCTAAATTAGATAATTATTTTCAAGCCCAGTCCACATGGGATGAAACAATGGCTTGGCAAAGTCTTGAATTTATGAAAGATCATTCTGATCAGGTTTTTGTGATTATCGTTGGTGAATTTCACGTGCAATACGGTGGTGGATTACCTGCAAGTTTGATTAGGCGAATTCAAGCGATGGGTTTGGATAAGAAAATATTTGTAAAAACAATTTCACAAATATTGACTTCGGGTTTAACAGCCGATCAAGTTACAGAATCTATTCTGCCATCAGCAAAATACGGCCCACGTGCTGATTATTTATTTTTGGTAAGTCCTTAGTATTTCAGTCACAAAATCTGTTGATTTTTTCATTTTAGAAAAAAAATCGTTTTCAGCTGTAATAATATGTCTGTGCGGATGACCATTCCAGCTGGATTTAATTTTTTCATTGAGAGCTAAAGCCTCTTGAAAAGATTCTGTACGAATAGGATTCGTTGTATCGTAATCGACTAATTTAGCTGTATCTAAATGCAAAACCCAATCATATCTGGCTAATTCTTTTTCGCGATCAGACCTGATGGTTTTAAAAAAATGCTCTTCCGTATCTGGCCAGTAAGCCATCGAATCTAATGATCCACGGTCGCAAACGATCAAGGCATCGGGATAATTTTCAACAAGTAATGATTCAAGTTGACGTTGGGTTTCAAAAATCGCCATTTGCGCATGAAAAAAACCAGAATAGTTTTTTAATCGGGGAAACCCGCCCGAATATAAAATTGTTGCAGCTTCTGGGGCAACTTTAATTTTCTGACCAAATTCTTTTTTTAAAACTTCAATCAAAGTGGTTTTGCCACCTGAAGGTCCGCCAGTAATCACAAGTTTTTTAGGCGTCAGTATTTGGGGGGGTGTTTGGGTATTCATATTAATCAATACACGCTGTCACGGCATCATGACCAATCCAAGCCACTGGATTTTTTGGTTTGTAACCTTCATGAAGCATAATGTAACCGCAAGATTTAAATATAATTTCACTTAAGACCGCAGTCATCAAAACTTTTTCGTCTTTGTGGTAGTCAATCACCTCGTCAGATAAAGCCAAAGCTTTTTCTAATTGCTCTTGAACAGAATGCTGAGGCCAATTCTCGTAACGACTGGTGCCCACTTTTTCTGAAAAAAGAACAAATTCATCAACTTTATCAAAAAGTGTTTGTAAAAAACTTTCATCTTTTAAAACATTTTTGCAATCATCTAACATTTTTTTTGTCATTGGATGTTGTGGCTTTTCTTTAATCATTGATCTGATTAAATTATACAATGGAATCTCTACACCTTGAAAAATTGAACTGGAATTCGTTAAAATTTCTGGGCAGTTGTAAACACAAACTTGCACGCCTT
This sequence comes from Bdellovibrio sp., assembly GCA_043721535.1. GTDB lineage: Bacteria > Bdellovibrionota > Bdellovibrionia > Bdellovibrionales > Bdellovibrionaceae > Pseudobdellovibrio. The sequence continues at coordinate 47,248 of JAYSQO010000117.1, forward strand.
TTTCAAACCAATTTTTAGCATAATCTTCTAAATTCATTTTAGCCCAGCCCTGGATATACGGGGCATAAGACTGCCAACGGTATTGGTCTTGAATTAATATTTCAGTGCCGTGATAGCCGTAGGCCACATAACTTGTCGTGACACCCTGGGCTTTTAATGATTCACGAAGTTCAGTTGATTCACTGATCAAAACATCCAATGTGTTGGCCGTGACTTCTTTAAAATTCATTTTTAAAAATAAACCGATTGAGCTTTCCCAAAATTCTTTCGATGGCAAATGACGATCGCCTGTGCCTTTAAAAACACGATTCATTAACGGAAGTACAATTTTTGTTCGAGGAACTCCGCCAGCCATTAAATGTGCAAAATGCACATGGTGTCCTGGTTTCAGGTTTGGGATAATTGTTTTTTTTAATTGTGAAATAAATTCAGCTGTTTGTTTTTTAAAACGGATTTGTCCATTTTTTTGTGATTCAGATAGATTTTTTTCTGTTAGTGTTGTTGTTTTCCAGTCACTTAATTTAATGGATTTCAAACGATCATTAGGACTTAAGCCTTCAGAATCTTTTTCCAAATCAAAGCCAGCCTCAAGTGGTACATTAATAAATGGTTTTGGAATAGCTGCAGATTCCTCATCTGTTAAGGGTCTTAGATTTTGATTTTCATCTCGGCGACCAACTGTAGCACGTACGACGGTCATTCCGCAGGATTCGGCTTCTTCGACAAGACCATTCGCATAACCACGACTAAAAAGTTCACCAAAAAGAACTAGAACATCACCTTTTTTAAAAGACTGTTTTTGTGGTTTTTGACGAAGAGGAAAAAAGTTTTTCATATTTTGGTTCATAGTGGGAATAGTTAGCCATATTTAGGCTTTGAACTCAACAGTTGAGAGTTAATTAATGCAATATGCTGCTCTGTTGATCCATAAAACGGTTTTAGATGAGCAGCTATACGAGATTTTAAAATTTGTTGGTTTTGGACTAATTCATTAAATGTCTTTAAAAACGCCTCAGGTGATGACACTGCAAAGACAGAGTTTAATT
>JAYSQO010000118.1:0-19787 GCA_043721535.1 Bdellovibrio sp.
TTTAAACGCCCTACAATATGACCATCGACAAACGCATACAACGTTGTTGCTGGTACAAAATGTTTTGGAACTTTAGATTTATCTTTAAAATTTTCAAGGTCCGCTAAATGTTCCGCATGAGACATCCCCGGTTTCCACGAAAAAGTGTACCAACTGAGTTCTTCATTCTTCCAGTCTTCTAAACCAGATAAAAAAGCTTTCTCGTCGTTGATTGTGAGTTCTCTCAGTGTCAGTGGTTTATGCAGTCGACTCATTTAGTCTTTAATCTCTAGCACTAAAATAAAAATCTGCAATAAATTTATTCGATTTCTAAAGTTCTTTGTAGATAGCTACCATCCGCATTTAAGAATAATAAATGATGTGAACCTGGTGATAATCTTCCCAGCTGAACAGGCTGCACGAAAGGAACCAAGACCATAATGCAATAAGCCTGCGTCACATCAGCTATGGGTTTAATGATGTGATTATACAAACCCCGACTAACAACGTCCGAACGTTTCCAGCTGTAACATCCGTTGGGATATATCCCGGCAATGACAACATAGGAATCCATTTTTGAATTCAGACCTTCAGGAATAAAGACTTCACTGATTGAAATGGCTGTTTCTTCTGTCTTAATTAAAACTGCCGCCTGTGTTGAAATTTGCTGAATGATTAAACCAATAAATATAAAAGCGGCTATTTTTAATTTTTTCATGTGATTTCCTTTGAATAAATTTGTTTAAATGTTGACTGGTTAAAGTTTTACTAACAAAAACCTTGCCAGACCCATTACGCATTAAAACTGAGAACGCCGTCCGGTTTTGATGTTTAGTTAAAATAAATGAACTTAAGTGGAAAACTTGGTCGCTTTAGCTGCGTGCGCAGTGGCATAATTGGTCTTTGCTATTTAGTCTTAGCTTATGTTGACTTGGCACGTAGGTTGTATTGAATGTAGTGCTGACCTAAAGCGTAAAATATCAACAACCTGAAAGAAAAAATGAAACTGAAAATACTCACCTACAACATTCATAAAGGCTTTGATTGGGGAAATAAAAATTATTTCTTAAAAGAGATCAAAGAACTTATCCAATCGACCGGTGCGAACTTAGTTTTATTACAAGAAGTTGTTGGTCAGAATTCCGATTATGCAAAAAAAGGTCTCATCGATTCACAGTTAGAATTTTTAGCGCATGAGGTTTGGCCTCATTATTCGTATGCTCAAAATGCAGTCTATGATCATGGGCACCACGGAAATATGATCTTAAGTCAGTTTCCCATTCAAAGTTGGACAAATATTAATCTTTCAACCAACCCTTTAGAAAAAAGGGGCCTTTTGATTTGTAAAATAAATTTAGATGCTGACAACTTTTTTTATGTAGCTTGTACACATTTAAATTTACTACCTCAGGGGCGATTGCACCAAATTGAAATTATAAAAAATCATATTCAATCATTAAATTTACCTGAAAAAACACCACTAGTCCTGGCTGGTGATTTCAATGACTGGAATAAAAAAGCTTCGCATATTTTAAAAAAAGAACTGCATCTGACTGAAAACTTTTATAGTCAACATAAAGCCTACGCAAAAACATTCCCGGCAACATACCCAGTACTTAGTTTGGATCGTATTTATACAAAAAACTGTAAAATTTTAAAATCCTATGTTGTTGCTAAATCATCTAAAAATCACTTTTCGGATCATTTACCACTTTATTCTGAGGTCCTTTTAAATGAAGACTCCTAATTCTGATTTGTTACATAAAAGCCAAGTGAATCTCTATCTAGAAGGTGAAAAATATTACAGTCAGTATATCAACATGATCAATCAGGCAGAAAAATCGATTCATTTACAAACATATATTTTCGAAATGGATTCTTTTGGCCAAAAAGTTTTTGAGGCTTTAATTAATGCAGCTTCCAGAGGAATTAAAGTTTATTTACTTATCGACGCTGTCGGGTCAAAAGATTTTGAGACCAAGCATGAAGAAGAACTTATTCTTGCTGGCGTCTTTTTTTGTCGGTTTAATAGCTTTGGTTATCGTTGGTTTTATCAGTGGGGCCGCCGTCTACACCATAAAATACTTCTGATTGATGAAAAACAATCCCTTGTGGGCGGAATTAACGTCTGTTCGCTCAGTTATGCTGATGCTAAAGTTCTGCACCAACTTGATTTTGCAGTTTGTCTTAAAGGTGATATAAATCAAAAAATATCAAAGTACTGTATTTATATCTTTAAAAAATCACATCTTAAGAAAAAGACAAATAAGAACTTAATGCCTTTGTCATCAGATCACGTTTTAGATTTGGAAAATTCAAAAACATCAAATTATTTTGACGTCAGATTATCGATCAATGATTGGATTTATCGACGTTGGCAAATCACAAAAGAATATGGCCATACCACAAAAATAGCTAAAAATAATATCACCATCATCAATTCATATTTTTTTCCACGCAGAAAGTTTATGAAACAATTAGTGCGTGCCGCAAAGCGTGGCGTAAAAGTAAAACTTATTTTACCTAAGCATTCAGACTGGCCAAGCTATGTTTTGGCCACTAGACATTTGTATCTGTATTTTTTAAAAAATGGAGTTGAAATCTACGAATGGGATAAATCTATCTTGCATGGAAAGCTTGCCAGCATTGATGGTCGTTTTTCAACGATAGGATCATTTAATTTAAATTACACAAGTTACCAGCAAAATTTAGAGATGAATGTCGATGTTCTTTCTGGTCAGTTTACCCAAGAACTAGATTCAGTGATTGAAGAACTCATAAAAATAGGCTGTAAAAAAATTGAACTGGCCACTTTTGAACAAACCACATCATTCTATACTAAATGTCTTCAATTTTTCTATTATGCTTTATTATCCACGATCGCTGGATTTTCAGTCAGCCTAACTGTTCAAGAAAAAGAGCCCTAAATCGCTTTTTCAGATCTAAATAGTATTACCAAAGAATGACTACGCAACAGCTTTAAAAGACAATTCGTAGGGGTGGTCTGGCAGTTCAACGATTATTCGATCGTAGTTAAATCTCAGCTTAGGGGTTATTGCTTTACGACCACTTTTTCCCTTTTCAAAAACCAGAAATGTTAGACTGACAAGCGAATTACAATCATTTTGAACAGGCCCTAACCCCCGCCCCAGTATTTTAGCTAATTCATAGATCGATTTAGGCTTGGCAGCTGCCACTATTGTTAATAGTTCAAGCTTTTGCAATGTCATAAAATTGCGAAAACTATTCAATGAATCAAAAATAATAACATCTTTTGGTTGGATGTAGCCTTTTCTAGTTATCGGTAATTCTAGAAGTTCATTTTTCCATTGTTCTAAACTTTTAAATTTAATTTTTAGAGATTTATTTTTTTTCATTTATGACCTTTATAGCCTCTTTAAAAAAGATTTGAATAGCTTCATTATAATTTTTAACATCAATCAGAAGCCTGATGTTTTTATTGTACGGCAACTCAGTATGAATGTGATAACCAACCCCATCTTCTAAAACAAGGGTTTTACTCAAGCTAAACCTACCATAATAAATGGTATATAATAAATCAACACTTTAATATTTCCTTGTTGCTATTTAGAATTATGAACTGCCTTTTGTGGCAAGCAGACTCTGCGCCTGCCTCAAGACGGATATAGAATTGCAACAGATACAAATTTCGGATTTGTCTGTGGACTTGATATTTATATTTTTAATTTTTATTCAGGATTGTGTCCATCCTGAGACATAGGTTACAAAACATACCGGACACATAGGTTACACTTTTAGGTATACGAAGGGAATTGTTTTGCCCGGCTAGGTCAAGAAGCTCAGAACTCTAAACCATAAACCATCACTAAGTGTAGACAGAGTGTAGGCAACAAGTAGGCAAACTCTGTGATTATGCGTGATTTTCTGTGACGATTTTTAAAAAATGACCTAGCTAAACCCTTAAAACCATTTGTTTTTGTTTTTCTGACCTTCCCCCTATAAACTTATTTTCAATCTCCATCTGAATGAGTAGAACCTGACGAAAGATTCGAGCGACTATACTCCGATAATGTTTTTTGTATTTATAGCAACTGTGCAGTTTTATTCGTTTATTATTTTCAACAACTCAATTTTTAGACCTGGAAAATCAGAACTGATCGTTTCCCAAAGTATACTTTCATCGACTTCAAAATACTCGTGCGTTACACGATTACGCATTCCACGTATTTCATTCCAAGGAACTTTTGGATATTTCGATTTAATTTCATCAGGTACATGTTTACAGGCTTCGCCGACTATTTGAACGCAGGCAAGGCTTGCTAAAACTAATGTTCTATCTGTCTTAAAGCTAGAAAGTGTTTTTCCAGAAATAATTTGAGCTGAATCATCAATTGCCTTAATCATGTCATTCACGCGAATAATCCATGACCTAGGCGACACGAATAGCCTCTTTTAAAATTTGGGTTTTAAGATCACGATGGAGAGAATTTTTTGTTCCTAAATCAACTGTTACTTTAAGTTTTTCTTCTAAATAAAGCTGTAGACTAGCTAATTTTAAAAATCCTACTTTTGCATTTTCATCGAAAACAACAAAACAATCAACGTCACTTTTATCTGTGGCGCTTCCACGGGCAACTGATCCAAAAATGTAAATTTCTTTCACGCCCATTGAGCGAATTTCAGCTTCGTTTTCTTTGATAATTTTTTCGACTTCAATCATTTTCATAAGTTTAAATTTCTAAAATAAATTAACAACCAACGATCTAAAATCTAAGATCGACCTAGTAATTTGGAGGTGACGGAGGGACTTGAACCCCCGTGACAGCTTTTGCAGAGCCGTGCCTAACCCCTCGGCCACGTCACCCCATAGGTAAGAACAAGTTAAAAGACACACTATTTATTGTCAACAAATGCCTTTTTCAAGGTCTAAAAACCCTTGAATTGTCCATTTTTCGCTCTTTTTTAAATCATCAATTTGTATAATTTCACGCTTTGCTTCGGTCGCGTAGATTAACGCAATCTGCACTAAGGCCTCTTGCCTACGCCCTGATAACTCACCATAGAATTTTTCAAAATAGGTATCGGCTTTTAATCTTTTTAATTCTTCAATCTGATTTGTTTTCGTTTTGTCTTTTTGATTCTGATAAAACTTTATTCTTTGTAAAATTTGATCTGAATTTATATTTCGATCACCGGATTTTGTTTTAAAAAAATAAATGAGACTAAAACGGTCGACCAAAGGACCTGATAATTTATTTAAATAACCTTTACATTTTTGAACTGAAAACCGGCACGTGAGCATTTTTAAATTTTGGGGAATCCATTTTCCGCATGGGCAAAAATTTGTTGTCGCAATCACTTGAAAGCTGGGTTGAATTTCTTTAACTGCCCCAGCCCTAGCGATTCGTAAAACTTGACCGGTCATGGGCTCTCGTAAGGATTCTAAAATTTTATGATCAAATTCTAAAAGTTCATCTAGAATCAAAACCCCGTCACTGACTTTTTCAATTTCACCAGCATACATGGATGATCCCCCACCTAAAAAAGCTGCCGGTGTTAGCGAATGATGGGGCGCCAGCACTGGGATTTCATCATTTGATTTTGGATCTAAAAATGAAACCAATCTTTGTGCTAAATAGGATTTACCCGCACCCGCCTGCCCCGCTAACAGTGCATGTTTTCTTGTCACAGACATTAAAAACAATAATTCGGCTTCATTTGTGTTGTATGTCGATTTTAAACCTATCTCTGGCCGGTTGTAGTTTTGTTTTTTGGTCTTGATTTCAAAATAAAGATCTTCATTTAATTTTTCCCATCTGGTGATTTCATACTTGTTGTGACTGACTTCTTTTTTTGAAAGGCCTGTCACGATGGTTTCTCCGTCCATTTTAGGCTTATATAGTTTTAAATTATCCGGCTCGATGACTCCGCCGTCTAATTGCAGTTCTCCGTAAATAATGGCTTTGGTAAAATCTTCGGCGAATTGTTTTTGTCCTGTTAAATGCAGTATTCCTAAAGCCACTGCTAATTCTAAACCGGTTGAGGATTTTTTTAACGATGTGGGCCTTATATTAACAATAACTTGTGAACTGACTGGAAATTTAAAGCCTGTTGATTTCAGAGCCGATTTAATTCTAAAAAAGCTTTCTTTGATGACCCTATCCGGTAAACCCAAAAAATGAATTTGTGGCACACCTGGAATCATTTCAATTTCAACTTCGGCTTTAACTAATTGGTTTTGATGTTCGATCAATGTTTTTAGTATCATACAAGGCTTGCTTGCAGATTTAAATCCAAGCTGGTTGCATGACTGTTCTTTTGTGAAATCCGATTATCGACTCAGTTACTAAGTCGCTGGTTACGTTGCTATATCTTTCATTTTTGAAAGTGGATGATGATCATCGATCGCTTTTGTCGCCGTGTGTGTTGTGACCGCTGTGTAAACCTGAGTTGTTTGAATACTCGCGTGACCTAATAAAATTTGAATTGAACGTAGATCTGCTCCACCTTCTAATAATGCTGTAGCACAACCGTGTCTGAATCTGTGCGGATGAACCGGTTCATCAAAGCCCGCTTTGATCGACCATGCGGCTAACCAGCGCCAGATATCAATACGTGATGGTCTGTGACCACGATCATTTAATAATAATGAATTTTCAGTTGATTGATCATGAATTAATAAATGTCTTGAATGTAATAAATATTTATCTAAAGCGGCGTGAAGGGCTTCTGTCAACGGGATCAATCTTTCTTTTTGACCTTTACCTAAAACTTTCACCCAACGTTCAGTGGCTGAAAAATCAGATAAATTCAGATTAATTAATTCACTGACCCGGCATCCTAGGCCGTATAAAAATAAAAGCGTCAGCTGATTTCGAATTTTTTTAGGCTCGTCTTGAACTTCTGAAGCTAATACTAATTTTTCAAATTCAGCAAAATTAATCGCTTTCGGTAAAGTCGATTTCACTTTTGGTGGACGCAGGTCCCGAAGTTCTTCAGATTTAAGACCGCGTGTTTCGCAAAATTTATAATAAGTTCGAAGGCTACTGATCACACGGGCTTGAGACCGAGTAGATAGACCTTCTTTTTTCATGAAGTCATAAAATTCAATCAGGCGTACATTTGTTTCTCTGAATTTTTGATACAATTCAATGTCTCGGCGATAAGCCATAATCGTATTTAGTGATCTGCCACGAACATGTTGTAAATCATCGAAGAACTCAATCCAGAGTGGTAGTAAATTCATGATTTTATTTCAAACTTGTTTAAGAAAATTAGCAAGAAAATTATCTATTTACGTGAGTTAATACATTATCTAACGTGTTATGTTATAGGTAAAATACGTGTCAAATAGCTGAAAAATAAAAAAGCGACCCCATGATGGCTCGTCACGAAATCGCCCAATTCAAGTTCTATTTAATTTGTTTTTAACAATTTGATTAATCGACAAGGACTGATCTTTGACATGGGTAACCATTCACTGATTCAACATAGAGATCACCAAACAAGCGACCTGATTGTTGAACTTCGTTCCAAGTATAACCTTGCTGACCATATGATTTAGCCGACACTTGTGCAGACGTAAATCGCATGATGATATTAGCCGCACCAGTGGCTTGCATAACTAATTGTGAAATAATTGAGTTGCTCCATTGACCAGCACTTAAAGTGTAAACTGAATAGCTTCCTGCTGGGATTGCACAATATCCTAAGTTTAACGGGAATTGCACATTCATTTGTCCGCTGGTACCAACTGGTCCGTAATATGAAATTACCGGTGAATTCGTGTTATAATAATAATTTTGGTTTTGAGCAGTTGTGCCAAAAAAACTTAAATTTAAACTCAATGTTCGCGTGTAGTCTTGCGATACCGATCTAAAAAATTCGTAACCTTGGTTGATATTTCCACAGTTTGCACAGTTTTGAAAAACCGGTCCGACTAAATTATTATTGTCATTACCTTTTTTAGGGCAAGCTGTTAAAGCTAATGCTGTTATTGTTAATGCTGTTAAAGTGATGAATTTTTTAAATTGTTTCATACTTTCTCTCCCGTTTGTTACTTTTAGTTAATGTTAAAAGCTTGGTTAATATTAATGTTATTAAATGTTCCTAGGATTTCGTAACCAGCAGCTGCGCCTGGGTTAACTCCACATTTAGTTTGAATCACGTTCGACCGGCAATCGTAAGGGCCGATGTAAGTAAACCAACAAGCTCTGTACGGTGAATGTCCCGCGCCAGTCACTGCGAAGTTTTTAAAGTAAATAGTTCCTTTATATGGACCAGTTAGAACAGGTTCAGCATCATTACCGCCAGATGGTGTTGATGTCATTGGTTCTAAAGCAATTGTAATCGCGCCGTATTGGTCTTCGAAAAATCCTGTAAAGATCAATTTATTTTCAAAATTAAACCAGTAGTTATATTCTGATTCTAATTTGTTATTGTCGTACATATCTTTCATAGATTGGTTACGGCCTAATCCTGATTTGAATTCACCATTATATTGAATACCGTTATCTAAATAAGATATTGAAATTGTACCACCGTAACGACCACTACCTACAGATGCTAAGTTCACACTGATTCTAAAGTTAGTTGGATTATTTAATGGATGAGTCGCCACATACTTATTCATTGTTTGCATGCTGACTGGAGTAAATGGAACTGTTGATCCACCATAAAATGTATCTGCCCCAGTAACTGGTGCATTCGGGTCAACAATAACCGGAGCTGGAAGAATTCCGCTACCAGTACCATTCACAAGTTGTGAATTTGTTGAGTTCGATTTAGAACATCCAGCTGAGATCACCGAAAGTACTAATGCGATTGTTAATAGTTTTGTTGCTTTCATATAACCATCCTTAAAGAGCCATTTAGATCAGGTTCTCTTATAAATAGTTATTACAAACTCTATGCCTAAATTTTATAAAGCTGGCATACGTGCTAACTACATAAAATGTTTTGCTATTTTTAGGCGTTGTCTCAATATGAGATCGAACTTCAGATTGGATTTATTTGAATACGTCGTTTGGTGACGTAAAATGCTAACAGGGTGGATCAATAATCACAATTAACGACAACTGCATTTGCTTCTTTGCGATCAATGCATGTCTTTTTCTGAGACGTTGGTAGAATAAATTTTTCAGCCCAAATACCCTGGCCATTACAGCGGTATCTAACACAGTCTGATTTTTCGATTTTCCAGTGGCATTGGTTCAGCTGGCCATTCGGCAAATGACACAAAGATTTATTGTATTCTTCTTTTTGCTTTTTTAGAAATTGGTTTTTAGACTGAGCCATTTTCTTGGCTTGGGCTTTTTCTGCATTTTCAAGCTGTTGAGCTTTTTTTAGAATTTGGACTAAATCACACTTATATTTTTCGTTCCATTTTCCTTTGGGTGATTTACGCCCTTCAAGCAAGTCATCAAAAATAATTTGTCCTTTTTCATTAACCCCTTGAAAGCTAACACCTTCTGAAGGTGCTAAAATTTGTGATGTCTCAAAATCAAACAGTTGAACTTTCATTTCAAAATCACCAGCGCAGAATCTAGCCGTTGCCGACTGCATATTAAGATCGAAGTAAAAATGTTTTAAAATACTTTTCGCAGTGCTGATCCAGCTGAAAAAATCAGATGTGTATTTAATTTGCAAGTCTTGATCAGTGCGTGATCCATTTCTAACTAAAAACCGCCCACGCACAAAAATAACTTCATAGATATCGTAGCCATTATTTTCTAGCTCAAATCCCAACACTTTAATTTCTGACTCTGGAAACACTGTTATAAAAAAATCTTGACCCAACTTTAATTTAACTAAATCTGCAGATGAAGTTCTTAATGAAAAACCTTTTTCAAACTGCATCATTTTTTTGATTTGAATAGTTTCATTTTTTTCGATGTAGTCAGCTTTTGGTTTTCCTAAAAAACTATCAACAATAGCACGGTCGGCTGATGCCAAATGTGTAAAAATAAAAATAGCAAGTGCAAATATATTTCTCATTTTATGAATTCCATTCCTTAAGTTTGATCCATTTCAGATAAACTGAATAGGCCGCGTTTCTGGCGATAACATATCCCGCCCAACCATCTAAAAAACCTAGCTTTAAGAAATAACATTCTAAAAACTTAACGTAGGGCTTAGTTAGAAAATGAAAATAATTAAATGATTTGTTTTCTTTGTGCATTTCCAAAGCTTGCAAACTTGAGTATTTATTATTTGTACTAACTTGGTGTTCAATGTTTTTAAAAACGTAATGATGCATATTGTTTTTAAGCTGTTGTACAATTTGTGCTTGACCCAAGGCTTCAACTTTTTCATGAATTGCGGCTTCATTCCACTGATAGTTTTTTTTGTTAAATATTCGCAGTTGCGCATCAGGATACCAGCCGCCATATTTAATCCAGCGTTCCATGTAATACGATAATCTGGGAATTTTATAGGCCACTTGTAGACTTGATGTTTCAATGGTTTTTATAATTTCGTGACTTAAGCCTTCTGAAATTTCTTCGTCTGCATCAACTGATACAATCCAGTCGTGACTTGCTAGCTCAGCAGCTTTCTTTTTTGTACTGCCAAAACCGAACCAAGGCCCTTTAAAAACTTTTACGCCTAACTTTTCAGCAATTTCGACTGTGGAATCCGTTGATCCTGAATCATAAATAACAATTTCGTCAGCCCACTGAAGTGACTTCAAACATCTTTCGATATTTAACTGTTCATTTAATGTAATAATCACTGCTGATATTTTATGAACCGACATAAATAATAGGGGACAATCTTTTATCAAGCTTGTCAAACTAAAGTCGAGCTGGTTACCATAGGACTATGAGAAAAATAAAACTACTAAAAATCGTCCAAGTTCTTTTGATATTTGCAACCGCATTTCTACTTTCAACCATAAGTCATGCTTTTTTGACTGTGAATGAAACAGCCGAAATCCTTCCAGATAACTACTTCAAAATCGGTATTGCGCCGCAAGCTATTCTATCAAGTGGTGGTGGCTTTAATCTTGGCGCTTTCGTTGATGCACATCTTGATGATGATCTTGACGGACGTATCACTGCAGGTGGCGGTGATACTGATTTTTGGACTCAAGCTTCAGTGAAATGGGTTCCCTTTCCGGATGTTGATCGTCAACCAGCAATGGGTGCACGTGCAGCGATTATTTACGCTAGAAAAGAAAACAGTCTTAATCAAAATGAAAATGTAACTGGCGTGCAAATTGCTCCTATTTTTAGTAAAAAAGCAGATACACGATATGGAAATATGATCCCATACGTCGCTGTGCCGATTACATTTTTTAATGCAAAATCTGGTTCTTATAATGCAAGTCAATTCACAGTCGGCGCTGAATGGTATCCTGAATTAGATAAACATTTTGGTACAGAATTTAATTTAAATTTAAAAAATTCTTACTCAAGCTTTAGTGTTTATTTCAGTTTTCCTTTCGAACAATCTACTGGCTATAAGAAATACGAATAATTATGTTTGATTGGCTATTTGGTTCAACGACTGCCGGTGCAGATTTTTATGTAGATTTAGGAACAGCAAATACGTTGATTTCAGGACTAGGCAAAGGAATCATTTTAAATGAACCCAGCCAAGTCATGGTTTCTAGTGTTGATCCTAAAAAAAGAAAAATTCTTGGCATCGGCCAAGAAGGTTTAGAGATTCTTAAAAAAAGTCCTGGTCATATTGTTGTGATTAAACCCATAAAAGATGGAGTTATCGCTGATTTTGATGCGGCACGGGTTATGCTCAGACACTTTTTAATGAAAGCTTTTAAAGTTCATAATAAAACCAGACCAAAAGTTGTTGTATCACTTCCTTACGGCGTTACTGATGTGGAAAAAAAAGCCATCATCGAAGCCTGCAGATCAGCCGGTGCATCGAAAGCAATTTTGATCGACGAACCTATGGCTGCCGCTATTGGTTCTGGTATTGACGTGAAAGCCGCTAAAGGCCACATGATTATTGATATCGGTGGCGGGTCCACAGAAATCGCCGTGATTGCTTTATCAGATATCGTGTACTGTGAACCTTTAAGACTTGGCGGACACAAATTTGATCAAGATATTATTCGCTATGTTAAAGAAATTAAAAAACTAGTGATCACTGAATCACAAGCAGAAGAATTAAAAATCAAATTAGGAACAGCACTGCCACAAAAAAATATTATAGAACTAGAAATTACAGGCCAAGATTTAGATAATGGTTTTACCAAAAAAATAACTATTACGTCTGAAGACATCGGTAAGGCTTTATCAGACTCAATTCAATTAATTATTCATGGTGTGCTGAATGCCTTAGAAAAAACCCCTCCTGAATTAGTTTCCGATGTGATCGAAACAGGAATCACATTAGCTGGCGGCGGAGCTTTAATTAAAGAATTAGCAGCTAAAATAGAATCTGAAGTTCGCATTCCTGTGGTCGTTGCTGAGAATCCGTTAACAGCCATCGCTGTTGGCGGTGAAATGGTTTTATCAGATCCGGATTTATTAGATAAAATACAGCTACAAGTTTAAATGTACAACTAAAGTAAAGTATAACTGTACGACAAAGCTATACTTGTTGAGAGAGTTTTAATATGATGACTGAAAAAAGAAAAATAATTATGACTTGTGCTCTACCCTATGCCAATGGGCCAATCCATCTTGGACATATGCTAGAACATATCGAAGCTGATATTTTTTCTCGTTTTCAAAAAATGCAAGGTCATGAATGTTTATTTTTCTGCGCCGATGATACTCATGGCACACCCATCATGCTTAAAGCACGCGAATTATCCATTAAACCTGAAGACTACATTAAACAAAGCTTTGAAGAGCACACTAAGGATTTTAAAGATTTTAGTATTCAATTTGATCACTATGGTTCAACTCATTCTGAAGAAAATAAAAAATTATCTGAACTTTTTTATGCTCAGCTTAAAAAAAACAATCATGTTCATAATAAATCAATTGAACAGCTTTATTGTGATCATGATAAAATGTTTTTACCAGATCGCTTTGTTAAAGGCACTTGCCCCAAGTGTTCATCGCCGAATCAGTATGGTGATTCATGTGATGTCTGTAGTGCGACTTATTCACCGCAAGACCTAAAAAGCCCAGGATGTTCTCTATGTGGGACTACGCCAATTAAAAAGAAATCAGAACATGTGTTTTTTAAACTCAATGAATTTAAGCAGTATTTAACAGATTGGCTTCCGCAGCATACGATTCCTGAAATAAGTAAAAAAATGATGGAATGGTTTAATGAAGATTTACGTGACTGGGACATTTCACGCGATGAACCTTATTTTGGTTTTCAAATACCTGGTGAAGGAACAGCTCAGGATAAAAAGTATTTTTATGTTTGGGTTGATGCTCCGATGGGCTATTTATCAACTGCTGAACAGTTTTTAAAAAAAGCTGGTCGAAATTTATCCGAATTCTGGGGCCAAGATTCAAAAGCTGAATGTTATCATTTTATCGGAAAAGATATCGTGCGCTTTCACACTTTGTTTTGGCCAGCGCTTTTAAAGTCAGCGGGATTTAGATCGCCAACCAAAATATTTGTACACGGGCATGTTATGGTGAACGGCGAAAAAATGTCAAAATCAAAAGGGACATTCATCAATGCAAGAACTTATTTAAAGCATTTAGATCCCCAATTTTTAAGATACTACTACGCCACTAAAATAAACGGTACAGTTGATGATCTTGATTTAAATCTTGATGACTTCACAAATCGTGTGAATTCGGATCTGGTCGGTAAAATTGTAAACCTCGGTTCCCGCGGGGCTCAAATGCTCACTAAAAAAATGGACGGTCACATGTCTGTTTGTGATGATGTCGGCTTAGAGCTGCTAAAAACTTTAAAAGCTGCTAGCCTGCAAATTGAAAATTACTACAATTCTCGTGATTTTTCTAAAGCGACCACATTGATTCGTGAACTGGCTGAAAAAACAAATAAATATTTTGACGATAAAGCGCCATGGAAAACAATTGAATCTAACCCCGATGAAACTAAAAAAGTTGTTACCACAACTTTAAATGCATTTAGAATCTTAACTATTTACTTAAAGCCAGTACTTCCTATGATGGCGACACAGGTCAGCTCACTATTAGATGAACCTGAATATCAGTGGTCCGATTTAGAAAAAACTTTAACAAATCATAAAATCAATGATTATGTTCACTTAGTGCAACGTGTGGACGTAGAAAAGGTCAAAGCCATGGTCGATGAAGAAAAATCTGCATTTGAAAAAACTCAGAAAAATAAACTTGTGTCTACTGCTACACAACCCGTCGCAGAATCAAATGGCTACATCACGATTGATGATTTTAACAAAGTTGATCTTCGTGTTGCTGAGGTCTTAGAGGCCAGCGAAATTGCTGACTCAGATAAACTCCTCAAGCTTAAGGTCTCCGTCGGTGGCGAAATTAAACAAATTATTTCTGGAATTAAATTAGCTTATAACCCTGAAAAATTAGTAGGACGTAAAATTTTAGTTTGTTTTAATTTAGCCCCAAGAAAAATGAAGTTTGGTTTAAGCGAAGGCATGGTCCTCTGTGCTGGCGAAGGTGGATCTGATTTATTTGTTCTATCCCCTGATGATGGCGCAAAGTCTGGTCAAAAAGTAAAATAGGACTTAACCGATGTCAGAAAATAAACTTAACCCTCATCTTTACCTTAAAACCTTAGAAGAAATTCACAAACTGTTTGTGGGTTTAGAACAAGAATCAAAAGATGCAACTTTTGACGGGCAATTACTGGGTGAATTGATTCAGCTCATTACTGATCTTGAAAAATCTGACGATCCTATTTTAAAAAAATTATCGACGTATAAAAATTCATTAAGCGCTGGCATGACTTTAAGACATTTTTCAACAATCGCCGTGCCTTTTGAACGCTATCTTAAAAAAAATATCACTGATGATGATTTTTTAGTTTACACATCTGACCGTGATCATTTGGTGACTCCACGGGTGCCTTTACATTTAATTATTGATAATATGCGCTCAGCTTTTAATGTGGGTTCAATTTTTAGAACTGCAGATACATTAGGTGTGCAAAAAATTTGGCTAACAGGCTACACGCCAACCCCACATCAAACACAAGTTGAACGCGCGGCCCTTGGATCAGCATTCATTATGGATTGGGAACAAAAAAACTTTAAAGATTGCATCAGCCACCTGAAAAATCAAAATTTTCAAATCATCGCTTTAGAAACTTCGTCACAAGCTCAGTTAATTTCTAACGATTTTACATTTGGCAATCCCACAGCTTTTATTGTGGGTAATGAACGTTTTGGTTTAGATAAAGATCAACTAGAACTGGCTGATGATGTCAGAAAAATTCCAACCTTCGGAATTAAAAATTCTTTAAATGCGGCTGTTGCTGTAGCTATTGCCGGTTATGAATGGCGTAAACAATATAACGATCATATAGCTGTTTCATCGTGAATGCTGATATAACTTTATCACCGATTGGTTTTGTCAGTTCATCACAAACAGAACCCTATCAGGCTTCAAAACAACCTGATGAATTATCAATGGATGCAACAATCACATTAAATTCAGGTTTTAATTTTGAACAGGCGCTAACTGACTTAGATGGCTGCAGTCATTTATGGATCATATATCAATTTCATAAAAATGATAACTGGAAACCTTTGGTGCAGACACCCAGATCAAATCGTAAAATTGGTGTTTTTGCAACAAGATCACCTTACAGGCCGAACTCTATCGGGATTTCAGTTGTTGAGTTAAAATCAATTGATGGCTTAAAAATAGAAATCGGAGCCAATGATTTATTAGATGGCACTCCCGTTTTAGATATTAAGCCCTATCATCCTGAATACGACGTGATGGCTGATGCCAAAATTAAATGGCTTGAAACAAGTCTTGGGCCAAAATTTGAAATTAAATTTTCACCAGTGGCTGAAGATAAACTTGATTATCTAGAATCAGCTGATGCTGTTTGTAAATTAAATTTAATAAAGCCTTTTATTCTACGGCAGCTTCAGTTTGACCCCACGAATAGCGATAAAAAACGTGTTGATAAAAACAATGCGCTATGGACTTTAAGTTACCGCACATGGCGAATTGATTTTATTATTAGCGAACAAACTGTTGCTGTTTTAGATGTTCACACGGGTTATACCGATGACGATCTAAATAATATTGAAGATAAATACTCTGATAAAAAGATTCACCGAAAGTTTGTGAAACATTTTTCCTAAAGGTGGCTGGCACCTTTAGACTTGGCGCGACGAAAGGTGCCAGCCACCCTAAGCTACTAATTTATTTTTACGCATCCCTAATAAAGCGATAAATCGCAAGACCCCAGCTAAATAAAATAAATAAGCAAAATTTTGATCTAAAACTGTTTTAAATAGTATAGCCCCAAGGACAGTTCCTAATACCTGAGTAAAAACACCAATATAATTATATAAACTAATCAGTTCAATTTTTTTATCACCGTGAATATTTTTAAAGAAATACAGCGATAGTCCAACTTCCCATCCGGCCCAGCCAATTCCTGATAATACGTGAACAAAAAACATGGTTGTTGCATCAGGGCTTAAAGGCCATAGTATTGGTAACGGTGCTGATACCATCCCACCCCAAATTAATAATTTTAATGGATTAATTTGAGTTTTAGTTTGGTTTAAATAATAGGTCATTAATATTTTACCTAAAAATAACCCAGACATCACCACCATGAATTCAAGATACGTCAGCTGCCGCGTCGATATCAAATAACCCGCTACATAAGACGCTGATAAATACACACAGGTATGAAAAGTCGCATACCGTTTGAAAAATGAAATATTTTGTAAAAATAAATTTTTTATATTTTTCATGTTTAAAAACAACGGCTGGGTTTGTGGTGGATGTCTTTGAAATAAATAAACTGTAATTATTTTAAGAAAAAAACTAAATACAAATAAACCGAAAAATATTTTCTCAATATCTACATTTAAAACATTCAAATGCAGTAAATACCCACCTGTAAATAACCCACATAATATGGCAATTTGTGACAGGCGTGTTCTTAATGAAAAATACTGTTGTCCTGATTCGAGCGGGATAATATCTGAAATCCACCTGTTCCAAGCGGGCTGAATACTAAAATGGCCAAACCAGTAAAATGAATAACAAGCTAGAAGCCAATAAAAAATTGAATCAGGTTTAAAGAAAGTAAACACTGCAAGGCCTACTAATGCAGTCGCTTGGATTACAAGAGCCCTCTGCACAAAATAACTTAAGTTAGCTGTGGCCATTTTTGATTGCAGAAAAAACTGCATCAGCGCAGCTATGATCAGTGGTAAACTAATTAACAAACCAGATTGTAATACACTTAAACCATGGTGAATTGAATAGGCTGCGAAATAACTTTCAGCAAGTCCCACAACAAGGCTTGTTAAAAAAGCTTCCGTATAACTAAACCAAAGTGGCCCTTGGATTTGTTTTATATCGCTAAAAAATATACGAATAGGAATATCAACCATAACAACCTACAGAGCCATCCATGACTCTTGAAAAAAAAGAACTATAAGCTTAAACTAAAAGATATAGTTCTATTATGACATAAATAAAAATGTCCTCAATGATCTTTAGAAAATTATTGAGAAAACTAATGAACCATGACGTTAGGACTATAGTTGGGGTCGTTAAAAATAAAAGGAAATTTTGTGAATGCTAAACATATCTTAGTTAAAAATAAATACGAAGCTGAAGATATTTTAAAGCTACTTAGTCGTGGTGAAAGCTTTGAAAAATTAGCGATTAAATTTAGCCAGTGTACTTCCTCCGCACAAGGTGGAGATCTTGGAAACCTGAGTAGTAAAAATAACTTAGATGAAAACTTTAAAGAAGCTTTAGAGGCTTTAAAGCCAAACGAAGTGTCTTCTATAGTCAGAACTTCGTTTGGTTATCATCTTATTTTACGCTATTAATTTATTATTTTAATGCGATCAATTGCGCGATTAGTAACGACACAACTGACATCACTTTAATTAGAATTGCGATACCTGGACCTGATGTATCTTTGAACGGATCACCAACAGTATCACCAACAACAGCGGCCTTGTGTGCATCAGAACCTTTTTTATGTCCTGGTAATCCACCTTTTTCGATGAATTTTTTAGCGTTATCCCATGCTCCGCCAGCGTTCGCCATAAATAATGACATCGCTGCCCCGACTGCCATACCGCCAGCTAACATTCCCGCAAGCGCCTGAGGTCCCATTAAATAACCCACAAAAACCGGTGAAAACACCGCAATCATTCCTGGTAAAATCATTTCATAAAGCGCAGCGCTCGTTGCGATATCAACGATTTTTGCAGGTTGCGGTTCAGCTTTACCTTCACGTAATCCTGGAATTTCTTTAAACTGTCTAGCAATCTCAACAACGATTTTTCCTGCTGCACGGCCGACTGCTGTCATTGTTGTTGAACCCACCAAGAATGGTAATATTGAACCAATCAAAATACCTAGTAATACACCTGACGAAGTTAAATCTAATGACATTTTCGCCATGCCTGCAGCGACGCGAACATGATTCACTTCCATATTGAAAGCCGAAAATAAAGCTAGCACTGTAAGAATAGCTGAACCAATTGCAAAACCTTTTCCGATGGCAGCAGTTGTATTTCCAACTGCATCTAATTCATCGGTGATTTCACGAACCTTAGGATCAAGACCTGACATTTCAGAAA
The DNA here is from genome assembly GCA_043721535.1 of Bdellovibrio sp. Taxonomy (GTDB): domain Bacteria; phylum Bdellovibrionota; class Bdellovibrionia; order Bdellovibrionales; family Bdellovibrionaceae; genus Pseudobdellovibrio. The sequence continues at coordinate 18,665 of JAYSQO010000118.1, forward strand.
TACCACCGGCATTATCTGCAATCGGACCGTAAGCATCAACAGTCATAACTACTGCTGTTCCAGCTAACATTCCAACCGCTGCTAGTGCGATACCATATAATCCTAACATTTGATCAGCAATATAAGCCGCAATCACAACAATAATTGTAGGCAAAGCCACTGATTCCATACCGACAGCTAAACCACGAATCACTGCAGTACCTGCTCCGGTTTTTGCAGCTTCAGCCACTTGTCTGATTGGTTTCATCGCTGTGTAGTATTCAGTGACTAAACCGATTAATGCTCCACCAAATGCTCCCGCAGCTAAGGCCCAAGTTACATTCTGTGTAACACCAATTGATGGCATCACTAAATAAGAAACAATCGTTAACACAACTGGCGGCATCATTAAAGATGCACGTAACACAGTTGCTGGTTTAGAATTTTTTAATGCACGAGCTGCAAATATCACAGCAATTGAAATAAACATTCCTAATGCCGATAAAAATAACGGAAGACCCACAGCCATTAATCTAGAATCAATTGCTGTATCGATCATGATTTTCGGAAGATCCACTGCTTCAATAGTTAAAGCGATTGCCATTGCAGAAACTATCGCAGCAATCATTGATTCGTAAATATCTGCGCCCATACCGGCAACGTCACCGACATTATCACCAACGTTATCAGCAATAACGCCAGGGTTACGTGGATCATCTTCAGGAATATTTTCAACAACTTTACCTGCGATATCAGCCCCTACATCAGCGGCTTTTGTGTAAATACCACCACCGATTCTGGCAAATAAAGCAATTGATGAAGCACCGACTGCAAAAGAATGTAGAATAGTCCCGATGTGCGCATCTGCTTGATAGAAATAATAAAGTAACCCGATACCGACTAAACCAAGACCGGCCACAGATAAACCCATGACTGCTCCGCCGTCTAGTGCAACTAACAAGGCATTTCCTTTAGTTGAAGTTGCTGCAGCTTGCGTTGTTCTGACATTAGCAAAAGTGGCTGCTTTCATTCCAACAAAGCCAGCTAATAAAGATAAAAAAGCTCCGATTAAAAACCAAATCGCGGCAGTAAAACCCATTCCAATACTATCCATTGCAATATAAAGTTTTAGCTGTGTTCAGCG
>JAYSQO010000119.1:0-19776 GCA_043721535.1 Bdellovibrio sp.
CGAATAAATTGTACGACTCCATTCATAAGACCATCTTTCAATGTTAGGTCTTTGAAGAATCGAAAGTCTGTGAGTGGCTATCGGAGATGCCGAAGCAAATTTCGTATCTCGCTTCTTAATTTGATTCAAATTCTAGAGCTAATTCAGATTTAAATCTGTCATCAGTGTGTCATCATTCTGTCATCAAACTTTGAAATCTGCCGAAATTTCATGAAATATCGACGTTAATTCACTTCTTGGGTTTGTGTATTATTAAGTACTTAGGTTTACTGGGGATTGCCATTTCTAGGTCCTCCAAACTTTTGAAGTTTGGAGCGGGAGACGGGACTCAAACCCACGACCTATGCCTTGGCAAGGCATCGCTCTATCAACTGAGCTACTCCCGCAGTATTTAATCTGCGATTAACGTTTAAAGAATCTAATGAGACCTTCATTTTTCGTCAAGTATTTATAGGGATTAGGCTTTATTAAGATGAATTTCGCGTAAATTGTGAGCAATTTTAAAATATTTTCTGACAGTATTCGTTGTTTGAATTTTTTACTTTAATAACCATAATTAAATCAATTAGTTAACACTCAAATAATTACATGCTAGCTGTGACCCATGAGGTTTACATGATCAAATTGATAATCTTTGTTTTACTTTCAACACAAATCACATTCGCTCAAAATACAGCGCAAAATTGGAAAATTAAAAAAACAACATGGACTGAGGCTGATGAAAAATCTTTTTCTGAATTTGTAGCCCTCATAGGTCAAGCTGTTGAGAAAAGAGAATGTAATTCATTACAATCTTGTTTGGCTCATCCAAATAATCCCTATCGCGGTTCTGATACAACACCCATTAAAGTTCACGCAGACTGCGCAAAGCTTGCCTATGTTATGCGGGGTTATTTTGCGTGGAAAAACAACCTTCCATTTTCTTTTTCCTCTGAAGTTCAACTTAGAAATGTTTCTGGCAATAACCGTGACCCCCGTTATTCAAGATTTGGCAACACCATCACTGAAAGAAAAAATGCATTACCTGTAAAAAGTGGGTCTAGATACCAATTGCAAAATGCGATTCCACTACTGACTAAAACCGTGCCTTCTGAAGTTTATTCAGCCCACTACCGCACATTGTATTCTGAAGATGATTTATCAGAAACTTTATTTAGTGATTTTTATTCTGCAAACATTGATAAGACATCTATAAGACCTGGCACTATTATTTATGATCCCAACGGTCACGTGGCTATCGTTTATAAAATCACAACAGCTGGACAAATTTATTTTATTGATGCTCATCCTGACAATTCCCTGACGTCAGGTCTTTACGGCACAAAATTTATTCGTAGCAACCCAACACACGGCGCTGGTTTTAAAAATTTTAGATCTTATAAGTTAGTTGATTCAACTTTTGATCAGAAGTTAGATTCTCATGTAGGTGGAAGAATAATTCCACAAAAAAATTCAGAAATTAAAAACTTTAGTCCAATGCAGTATTTTGGAACTGATTTAACCCCACGCCCTGATTGGCAAAATGGACCTTTTACTTACAGCGGTCAAAACTATCCCTACTATGAATATGTTCGAATCGCGATGTCGACTGGAACTTACAAAATTAATCCAATGATTGAAATGAAATCTTTGGCGGCTGATCTTTGTCAAAGTGTTCAAGACCGTGTTGATTCTGTCAATGCAGCGATCGCAGCGAAAATTCACCTTAAGTCCCACATAGACCGTTTACCTGTGAATATTTACGGAACCTCTGGTGAGTGGGAAGAATTCTCAACACCATCACGTGATGCAAGACTTAAAACATCGTTTAAAGAATTAAACGATACGGCTGAAACTATTTTACAAAAACACGCTGCCGGAAATCCGCAAATTGATTACACAGGCCAAAATATTAAATCTGATATGCTGACTGCCTATTTAAATACGGCGCAAACTTGTCAAATCACTTACACCAATTCACAGTCTATGCCAGTGAAACTTAATCTTGAACAGGCGCGCCTAAGATTATTTGAAATGAGTTTTTCGCCTTATCACTGCCCTGAATTACGTTGGGGCGCTACAGCTGCTAGCGAATTAGCAACGTGCAAAGACGATGCAACAAAATTAAAATGGCATCAGGCTTTAAAGTGGCTGAGATTTCAAATTGACCGTAGGTATGATGTGAAAATGGATTATTCTTTAGCTGAATTATCAAACGGACCACTACCTAATGTGGGTGTAGCGCAGCCTCCAGATATCGATATTATTAAAGTATTAAGTCAATAATTGTTTCGCCTGTTGAATTTGTTGAAGAACTGCAGCTGGTGCTGTTCCACCAGCTGCAGTACGGGCTTTCATCACTGTTTTATGCGGTAGCACATCAAGACTTTTTTGATCAAAAGACGAATGAATATTTTGTAATTGCGGTAAAGATATATTTTCTAAATAAATTTTGTTTGTTGTACAAAAATGAACAACTTTTCCAATCACTTCATGAGCTTCACGAAATGGAATTCCTTTTTTAACTAAATCGTCGGCTAAATCAGTGGCGTTTGAAAAATCTCCAGCTAAAGATTTTTCCATGTTGTCAGTTTTCCAGTTGGCTTCTTCAAGCATAACTAACATTAAACGTGAACACGACTTCACGGTATCTAGCCCTGTAAATAAATGAAATTTATCTTCTTGTAAATCACGGTTGTAAGCTAATGGTAAAGCTTTAAGTAATGTCAAAGCCCCCATCAGGGCCCCGTTCACACGACCCACTTTGCCGCGAATTAATTCAGCCACATCAGGATTTTTTTTCTGAGGCATAATACTACTGCCTGTTGTGACTTTATCTGATAATTCGACAAATTTAAATTCAGGCATCGACCATAAAACTAGTTCTTCACTGATTCGTGATAAATGCATCATGATGATTGAGGCATCAGATAAAAATTCAACTAGATAATCCCGATCTGAAACAGCATCTAATGAATTTTCACTGACTGACTTGAATTGTAATTCTTTAGCTACTTTGTTTCGATCTAACGGAAATCCAGTTCCAGCAAGTGCAGCAGAACCTAATGGCAAAGTCAGCACCCGTTTTTGTGTTTCTAATAATCTTTCACAGTCGCGCTGAAACATCCAAAAATACGCCATTAAATGATGACTAAGACTAACAGGTTGCGCATGTTGCATATGTGTTAACCCTGGCAAAACAGTTTCAGTGTGTTTTTCTGCGGTTTTTACAAAATATTTTTGTAATTCTTTAAGCGTTGTCACCAACTGGGTGATCTCAAACGACAAATACATTCGTGTGTCAGTGGCCACTTGGTCATTACGACTGCGCGCTGTATGCAGTTTTCCTGCAACAGCCCCTAATTTAGAATATAATTTTTTTTCGATATCAGAATGTATATCTTCAGATGTAGGATCAATTTGAATTTTTTTGGTTTTAAATTCTTCATGCAAGGTTTGTAAAGCTTGAACAATCTTATTGGCTTCCGCTGTAGACAAAACCCCGATTGATCCCAGCATATTGGCATGAGCGATTGATCCCAAGATATCGACTTCCCAAAGTCTTGAATCGACCTCTAAAGATGACGAAAATATTTCGACTTCTTTATGCGTTTCTTCTTGAAATAAACCGCCCCACAATTTCATGAACTATAATTCCTTTTGCAGCTTTGCCTGAAGTTTGTCTTTTAAGCTAAAAAACATTCTTGGCTGTAAGCCAAAGTTTTTAACAGCGCCCGTGCTTTCACTTTGAATAAATGTTGTTGTGTCAAAGCTAGCCAGATCTTCAGAGTACAACGCCCACGGAGATGTTCTGCCAACAATTGTTGTGTTGCCTTTATATAGTTTCATTTTCACAGTGCCGTTAACACGTGTTTGCGTGTTTTCTATAAAGGCTTCCAGATCAGATTTGAACGGATCCCACCAAAGACCTTCATAAGCTAATTTGCTCCATTCAAGATCGATTGTTGATTTAAATCTGATTTCATCACGGGTAAGAACTAAATTTTCTAAAGCTTTATGCGCTTTCAATATCACAGTAGCAGCCGGACATTCGTAATTTTCACGAACTTTAAGGCCCATCATGCGGTCTTCCATAATATCAATACGACCAATACCATGGCGTCCTGCAATTTCGTTCATTTTAATCACCATTTGCGCTGGTGAATAAACTTGTCCGTTAATAGCTGTTGGAACACCGTTTTTAAATTGCAATGTGATTTCTTCAGATTCGTTTTGCGCTTTTTCTAAAGACTTCGTCCAAACAAAAATTTCTTCAGGCGGAGCAAAATCAGGCTCCTCAAGACGACCGCCCTCGATAGACCGTCCCCAAAGATTTTCATCGATGCTCCAGATTTTTTCCAAAGACTGCTGAATAGGTACATTATTTTTCTTGGCGTATTCAATTTCCCAAGATCGTGTCATATTCCGTTCACGAATCGGTGCATGGATTGTCACATCGCCGCCCATTAAAGCCCGGATTCCAAATTCAATACGAAATTGATCGTTTCCTTTACCTGTACAACCATGAGCAAAATGAGTAACACCTAATTTTTGTGCGACTTCAACAGCTTTAGCAGCGATCAGCGGCCTAGCGATAGATGTCGACATCGGATAACCTTGGTAATCCCCGTTGGCTTGAACAGCTTTAAAGCAATAATCTTTTACGAATTCTTCTTTGGCATCGACTGTATAGTGTTCAGTTCCCATGACTTTAGCTTTTTCAGCGGCTTGGGCAATGTCAGCTTTTTCTTGGCCAACATCAACAGTGACAGTGATAACATCAGTGTAACCATATTCTTGGCGCATTAGCGGTATACATATAGATGTATCTAAGCCGCCTGAATAAACCAGTAGCACTTTTTTAGCTGGGTCTTTACTTTTCATCATCGAGAATTCTCCTTAATTAAGCTATTTTCTAGATTTAAGTCTTTAATGAATAACAGAATAATTATGCAGTCAATAGGAATATACGAAATATATTGTTGACAGGTACGATCTGTGTACATAATTATGCATATATGGTGCATAATTATTCAACGAAAAACCCTCTTAAAACTTCAGTCAAAGTATCCGTTGTGGGCGCCCGCGGATACACTGGTTTAGAAACTGCAAGACAGCTTCTCAAACATCCTTATGCTGAATTAACACATTGCTTTGCAACGACTGATTTTTCTTTATCTGATTACATTCAAAATCCAAAAGCTAAGACTGTTCAATGCCTGACTGAAGCTGACTTAATGAATAATCTAACTGATGTTGTCTTCTTAGCAACACCAGCAGAAGTTTCATTGAAGTTAGCTCCTGAAATTTTAAAACAAAATAAAAAAGTGATCGATCTTTCTGGTGCGTTTCGTTTGAAAAAAAATGACTACCCAACTTGGTACGCGTTTGAACACACACAAAAAGAACTTTTACAAAACGCAACTTACGGTTTAGCTCCATTTGCAAAACCAAACACTTCAGCGAATGCTTTAATAGCTAACCCTGGCTGCTATGCATCAAGTGTGTTGATGGCGCTGATCCCATTATTGAAAAATAATCTTATTCTTAAAGACACTATAGTTATTGATGCTAAATCCGGAACAACAGGCGCAGGCAAAAAAGCTGTTGAGAATTTATTATTCACTGAAGTTGATGGCGAATGTTTACCGTACAAAATCGGAAAACATCAACACTTACCAGAAATCATCGAAGCAGTTGAATTTTTCACAGGCGCTGTGATCAACCCGTTTTTTACAACTCACTTACTGCCTACGCGACGAGGGATTTTATCTAGCATTTACATGAGGGTTTCACCAAACGTGAAAATTTCTGATATCGAAAAAGCTTTTAGCCAATCTTATGCGAACGAAACATTGGTGCAATTTGGTGAAAGCGAAAAAGCTCCACAATTGATGTCACTTAAAAAAGTGGTGGGTACAGCAAAGACTCATATTACTTATCATTTAAAGAACGACCAACTTTTTGTTTTTTCAACAATTGATAACCTGATGAAAGGTGCAGCCACACAAGCGATTGAAAACTTTAATCGTCTGTATGACTTACCTACTCACACAGGGCTTGAATCATGCGAGGCTTTAATATGACACCAGGACCAGGTATCCATAGAACTGTTTTACCGAAAGGCTTTTCTGCCAGTGGAACAAATTGCGGAGTTAGACGCTACCGTCCTGATATTGGCGTATTGATGTCTGATGTTCCAGCCGTTGCAGCAGGTGTATTTACATTAAATGAATGTAAAGCAGCTCCTATTGTACATTGTGCAAAAGTTTTACCAGCTGACAATGTTCGCGCGATTTTTACTAATTCTGGCCAAGCTAATGCAGCCACAGGTGCCGAAGGTTTCAAAAGAAATCAAGAGGTCTTGGATGCAACAGCACTTGCTATTGGTTGTTCGCCTGACCAAGTCTTGATCGCAAGCACTGGCGTAATTGGCGTACAAATGGCGACAGATAAAATTATTCCCGCATTGCCAGATCTTATTGAAAGAGCCAACGAAAACGCTGAAAGTTTTGCTTTAGCTATTTTAACGACTGATTTGGTTCCAAAAACAGTAACGACAACTGTGACTTTGTCACAAGGTGAAATCAGAATCACAGGAATCTGCAAAGGCTCTGGAATGATTCATCCTAATATGGCCACAATGTTAGGTTATATTTTAACGGACGTTAAAGTTTCAAAAGAAGTTGCACATGATGTTTTAAAATCAGCGACTGACTTAAGTTTTAACATGATCAGCGTTGACGGCGATTCATCAACGAATGACTGTGTATTTCTAATGGCCAATGGCCAAAGCCATGTTGAATTAAAAACTGATGATGATTATCATTTATTTAAACAAGCGATTCATGACGTTGCTATATTTTTGGCAAAATCCATCGCCGCCGATGGCGAAGGCGCTACAAAGCTGATCGAAGTTAACTTGATTGGCTCACCAGAAAGTCAAATGGCAAAACAGGCCGCCCGTGGCGTGACGCTATCGCCACTTATCAAAACAGCGATTCACGGTGAAGATCCAAACTGGGGCCGAATTTTAGCGCGACTTGGTGCTGAAAAAGTTCCAAGTCATTGCTTAGAAAAAATGAATCTGACACTACAAGGTATCAAACTTTTTGAAAATGGCGAACCCGCTGCCTTTAATAAAGATGAAGTCAGATTGTTATTAAAACAATCAAATGTTAAAATTGAAATTGATTTAAAGTCAGGACCTTATCAAGCCACAGCTTGGGGTTGTGATTTATCCAAAAAGTATGTCGACATTAACACAGAGTATTCATAAACAAAAAATATAAGGCTGAGGTAGAAAATAATGAGATCTGATTTAGTCGTTATCAAATTAGGCGGAGCATCTTTACTTGACCCTAACACGCAGGCAGAAGTTATCAATGCGATCAGAGAATATCGCAAGTATGACTACGATGTAGTGCTTGTTCATGGCGGTGGCCCTGCTATAAACGCTGAATTAACAAAACAAAATATTTCTTGGAGTTTCGTCAACGGTCAGCGTGTGACGACTCCTGAAATGATTTCTGTGATTCATGATGTTTTATTTAATACGGTGAATGCCGATCTTGTTAACCGACTAGCTGATGCAGATATTCCAGCAATTGGTTTATCCGGCGCTAAGAATAATTTGCTTTTTTGCAGTCAAGCTAACCCTGAATTAGGCCTAGTAGGCCAAGTTGATATGGTCAGCACAGATAAAATTAATAATATCTTAGAGCAAAATTTTGTTCCAGTGATTGCGCCAATTGGTCTTGGTGTTAGTGGAGAACTGTACAACATCAATGCTGACTGGGCTGCGGCTAAAATTGCCGCAGCATTAAAAGCGACAAAATTAATTTTTCTTACTGATCAAAATGGCATTTTAGACACAGATCAAAACCTGATTGAATTTGCCGATCATGAAACTTTACAAAGGCTTTTAAAAACTGAAACTGTTAGTGGTGGCATGTACACAAAGGTTTTAACTGTTGTTGATGCTTTAAATAATGGTGTCTCCCAAGTTCGTATTCTACGCGGCATACAGGCCTGCGATGGCTTATGGAGCGACGAAGTCGGCACAATGTGCACGCTGACTCAGGCCTTAGCACCAAATCATTTTTTCAATGAAAATAATACGGAAGAACTTTTGTCATGTTAAAATTAAATACACAGCATTTTTTAACCGGTGAAGAATTAAGCCAAACAGAATTACTGGCTTTATTAAATTATGCGATCACTTTAAAAGCGTCTCGTCATCAAAATTTATTAAACAATAAAACAATTGCTTTATTGTTTGAAAAAGCTTCGCTCAGAACCCGCATGAGTTTCACAGTTGGCATTCATGATCTTGGAGGCCGAGTTTTAGAGATGACTTCAGCGCAGAAAAAAAATGAAACACCAGCTGATACAATTCGTGTGATGCAAGGTTACGTTGATGGTCTGATGATTCGTACTTTTGAACATTCAATATTAGATGAAATGGTGAAATATTCAAAAATTCCGGTGATTAATGGTCTTTCTGATTTACATCACCCATGCCAAGTTTTGGCGGATTTACAAACGCTGCTTGAAAATTTCGGAGTGTTAAAGGGACTTAAATTATCTTACATCGGCGACGGCAATAATATGCTTCATAGTTTATTATTATTAGCGCCCTTTTTAGGTGTTGATGTTCATTACAGCTGCCCTGTTGGTTTCAAACCCGATCCTGAAATTTTAGCTCGTGCAGAAAAAAGAGCCAAACTAGGACAGGCGCAAATTAAAGAATTTAAAACTCCGCAAGAGGCTGTTCAAGGAACAAACGCGATTTATACTGATGTGTGGACATCAATGGGGTTTGAATCCGAACAGCACACCAGATTAAAAGCATTTACTAATTATCAATTGAATAAAGAACTTTACGCACTGGCCGCGCCAAAAGCATTGATCATGCACTGTATGCCTGTTCATGAAGGCCAAGAAATTACCCGAGATATGATTGAACATGAAAATTCAGTTTTATTTCAACAAAGTGAAAATAGATTACACGCTCAAAAAGCCTTAGTTGCTGGCTTATTTAGTTCTTTACACAAGTCGACTGCAAAGGAAAACCATCATGGCCATCACGACACAGTCTGAATCGAAAGCCCGTTTAGCAACATTAAAAAAACTTCTTGAAGAGGACACCGTCAGTACTCAGGAAGAACTTTGTGAAGCGCTTTTAAAGAAAAACTTTTCAGTGACTCAAAGTACTATTTCCAGAGATCTTCGCCGCATTGGCGCAATTAAAACAATCAGCGCTGCAGGAAGTGTTGTTTATCGTTTACCCGAAGAACTAATGCTTTTATCCCCGTCTTTAACTTCAGGCATTAAAGGTTTATTAAACAGTGTTGAACACAACGGATCACTGATTGTGATTAAAACTCCACCGGGTTCTGCCAGTCTTGTGGCTCATCATTTAGATGCGACAAAACCCTTAGGTATGCTTGGTACAATTGCTGGTGATGATACGATTTTTGTTGCACCGGCATCGGCAAAACAAATCGTGGCCACAATGAATGCGATTATTGAAGAGTTGAGTTAAACAGCTATTTTCTTAAGCCATGTATTTAGACTGTGAACTTTGTCATCGCTCATGTTCAGCGGTGTAAAATAAAATAAATTATTTTCTTTTTTATCAAATTGAATATCAATCACTAAATCTTTTGTAAAACTAATTTGCACTGTTTTTTCTTCAATCGATGCTGGCGGTGTTGTGAAACAATTCACCACTAACTGATGACTGGTTAAAGTCATCAGTCTTCCCCATGGCTTTTCACTGTAAAAACTGAACATGATTTTTTTATATGATTTCAAATGAAGCGTTCTTTCAGAACTCTGAGCTGGTACTGGAATCGGCGTAGTAACTGGTTCAACTTTTTTAGCTGGTCTGGTTTTGAAAACTAATTGATCAGCAATAAATAAAAATATTAATGTGTTCATGGCAAAAGCTGTCCATGCTAATGGCGTTTGCCAAACTTTTGATTTGTAATTCACTAATTGCAAAGCTAAATGAATACCTAGCAAACCTAAAGCATATTTCCATGAATCAATTGATCCACCGATCATTTTAAATCCAATAGATATACTGGCAGCAGCTAAAACGTAACTTAAGAAGTTGGCGTTTAATAAAAAGGCCACTAAATCAATATGACCCCATGATAATTTTTGTTGTGATTTTAAAAAAAGTAACTGAAAGAAAACATTAAAGAACGGGGCTAGTATAAGCGCGCCACCGAAAAATTGAATCACCCATTTGCGTTCTAAAAAACGAGTTACAATCATAGATTACATCACTTTTGATCCGGTATTTTTCTGACCTGATTCACTTTCGCTAGATTGTGATAAGATTGAACTTTCATCTTTAAAATTCATTTGCACGATAATTTCATCATCGTTTGGTTTAAGTTCTGACACGGCTGCTGGTTGCACAATAGGGTCAGGTATTTTCACAACTGGCTTATCTGTTTGTTTTTTTACAACAGCTGATGGTTTCTCAGCGAACATCGCTTTTTCAAGTTCCTGCTCTTCTTTATCAACATATAGGTGCGGACGGCGGCGTGTATCAAGAGCAAAAGTTGAAGCAATGACTAGGCAAATCGCTAAAGGATCGAACACAAGAACGAAAACAAGAATTAAATATTTCACCGTCTGATCAATACTGACATTTAAAGCTTTTGCGATATATATTAACGGTCCAACTTTTTTCTTCACATCTAATATTTTAAGATTTGCTGAAGTGACTTCTTTTTCGTTGTCTTCAACTTTTTTATTTAATTCTAAAATCCGCGGTTCGATCGCTTTACGAGCTTCAAGTCTTTTGGTGACACGATTTTCTGGAATTTCTTCAATCGAATATTGTAGTCGATCTATTTCTGATGTTGCTAATTCACTTTGTTTTTTAAAGTTTTCTAATTTAACTGTTTCGCCCTCTAAAACAAGAGATGTCGACTGATAAGCATCAGACAGAAAACCATAGATACCAATACTGGTAATAAAACTTAGCACCACGATCGCAAAAGTCATATACATTTTCAATGCAATGTTGACCCGCTTCCATGTCTGGTGAAGATAAGCAGCTAAAACAAACTTAGCAAACTCAAGGGCGCCTGCCATCAAGCAAACCGCAATCAGAGCACCTGAAAATAAGGCTCCGATACCGACAATTGAAAAGTATGCACCTAATGTTGAAACAGAAGTTGCGGCTATAATTAATCCGATTGTAATCCATAGTGATATCATAAGATTTTTATCGACTTTTTTACGAAATAAATTAACGAGGCTTCAGTCTGGTTTGTATCGATTCAGCACAAAATTAATTAAATAATATGTCTTCAAAGAATGCGCCTTCTTGACGCTTAAGATCACGTATATGGATTTCTAAAACCCATAAATCAGTTATGGGTGCTTGGCCGAACTCGCCTAGACCCATGCGTGTGTGCACGTGGTGAGGGAAATCACCTAACCTGTGCCCGTCCATACCAATATTTAGTTCATAACCCAGCTCTAAAGCGTACTTCTGCGCTAATTGATAAAGTGCCAATCCTGACAGCTTATCTTTTTTCCAAGCTTGCACTGTCAATTCAAAAACTTTGAGATTGGCTTGAATCAATTTATTTTTCGCTGCAAAATCCTGTGAATTTAATTTTTCTGATTCGAAGATAAATGTTCGTCCGTAATCAGCTTCATGATCGTTCAGGATCGGCCCGACATCAATAAAGCAAATATCACCCGACTTAATTTTAATATTTTGATCAGGTAAATCTTTAAAGGTTTTTAAAGTGTCAGAAGCAATTCTAAATTTTGAAGGATGCCAAAATTTTTCAACACCATAAAGTGCAAATTTATTTTTTATTATTTTTTGTACGTCGACTTCGTTGAGGTCAACTTGTAAGGATAAAATTATTTCTTCAACGACCTGTAAACATACTTTCCGAGCCTGAAAATAAGTGTCTTTATTATACTTTGCCCCAGTCATTTCAAATAAACTCATTTAGATAAAGTAACATAGACTTCTGATTTGGCAAATGTTATTTTATTAAAGGAGGCTATATGAACATGAGTCGAAATATAAAAATTACCACAGTACTGATCACAACATTTTTAAGCTTGAATGGTTTTTCACAAACACAAAAAATAGCTTCTAGACTTTCTCAATACAGTGCAGTTTCTGAAGTCATCCATTTAGAAAACTTTGGAGGTGATTTGTCTGGAGTCACATACAACTACGATACAGATACCTATTTTGTTATTCAAGACGGCGTGGCCATTATAACAGAACTTTCAAATGACTTTAAAAAAATATTAAGACGAATTACTTTAAAAAACTCTCAAGATAATGACACTGAAGACATAGTTTATTTAGGCAATACTGAATTCGCTATCACAGGTGAAAAAATGAATTTAGTCACTATTCTGACCATTAAGCCTAATGAAACTGTGATTGATCTGAATTCCTTAGCGAATAAAAATGTTCAGCGGATGTATTTACCGCCTCAAACACACAAAAATAATAAAGGTCTTGAAGGTGTTTGCTTTACAAAGACATTGGGCGGAACCTTCTTTGCAGTCCAGGAAGATAAACCAAGACGTCTTTTCAGATGGGACAGACCAACCACAAAAAATCATATTACTAATGCAAGCTTACTGGGTTTAAAAGAACCTATTAATATAGAAAAATACTACAAGCATTTATTGAATGATTTATCCGCTTGCACCTTTGATGATTTATCAGGAAATTTAATTTTGCTCAGTCATGAATCATCACGAGCCATCGAATTTAATGCACAAGGCACCATGGTGAATAAACTTGAATTACCACGCGTGGCCCAACAATTTGAGGGCATCACAATTGGGCACAACAACGAACTTATTCTAGCCAGCGAACCAAATATTATTGTGATCATGAAATCAACAACAGCAAGCTCTCCTACAACTGCAGTTAAGTAAAACTTTTTAGTATTTATTATAAACCGAATCTCTAATTTTAAGTTTTAGTAAGTCTACGGATAGTATTCAAAAAAATCTCCGCGTACTGATGATTTATCAAAGCAATTACGCTTTAAAACACAAGGAGATCCTTTTATGAAAACAATTCTTTTTACAGTAGCAACAGTATTTACACTTTTAGCTTCTGCCTCTAACCACACAGTTGTTGGTTCAAACTACTTCCCAGGATACGGCAACGTTCCTTCAAATTTAGTATGTATTACCGCAGATTCAGTGAAAGCATCTGTTCCTGCCAAGTCAGTTACAACTTGCACTAAATACAAGGCTAGTCTTGATGGCAGCACATGTGTGGCTTACAAAACGACAAACGCACCAGCCCGTGAATTAGTAGCCGCTTTAAGTTTTGATCAAAAAACATGTTTAGAATCAAGAACAGAATTCACAACATCTTTATTGCCTAAAGAAGTTTGTACTAAATATGGAACTAAAACTTACAACCAACCACGTTCATACAAAGTGGCTACTTCTGTACAAACAGATGTATTTCATAGTGATATCGAATTCGCAACTGTCGCAATTCCGGCCTGTCAGTAGTCTTTGATATTATTTCCAGCCCTTTGTTAGACCATCTATGGATTGTCTTGAACATTTAAAGCGAGTGGTTTTAAACCCTCGCTTTTTTTCATTTTTAAGCTGTCCTTGTTCATGAACACGCTTTCGCCAGCGATCAAAATCTTTTCGTGGCATTTGCGAACGCATAAATCTGACAAATTCATTAGGTGACAAACCAAATTGTTTTTCAATCACATCAAAAGTTGTGCGATCTTCCCAACCCATGCGGATTAACCGATCCATATCATCTAGATCAAGTTTTTTGATTTTATCTTTGAATGTTTTTGATATTCCCAAACAGACTCCAGCTAGACATAACTTTAGCATGTACAAGTAAACAGTCTATAGTGATAATCTAACTGTGTTATATGCCAAGGATTAGTTATGGATGAAGTTGAAAAATTTTTTAAATGCCCCTACTGTCTTGAGAAAATATCTATGATTTTAGATATTTCTGTTCAAGGCCATCAAGCCTATATTGAAGACTGCGAAGTTTGCTGCAACCCAATTCAAATCAGTTACAATTGTGAAAAAACCAAAGTGAAAAATTTTAGTTCAGAGAAAATAGCGCAGTAACTATAATCCACCGAATACTTCCATAGATTCTGATAGGCCTTTGACTGATTTGAGTCCATAAGATTTAAATTTATTTTGTAGTAGCTGTGGTAGCGAATGCCAAATATGGCCTGATAAAACAATATCTACATTGAGTTCTTTAGTTAAACCTTCAAGCCTGCTGGCTTTATTCACTGTGTCGCCAATGATTGTATGCTGTAACTTATGATCCGTGCCAATAAGACCAATCACTAATGGTCCCCGGAATAAACCAATACCAATCTTCAGTGCTGGTAATTTTTTTTCAATTAATTTTTTATTTAAAGATTTAAGTGCTGCCAACATGGCTACTGAAGCTTCAACCGCTTTTGTGTTTTCTACTATTTTATCTGAAACTTCTAAATCAACATAAGCTAGAATTCCATCACCAATAAATTTATCAACAGAAATATTGAACTGTGCAAAGACATCTAACATCGCTGTAAAATAATCATTCAATAATTCGACTGTTTCTTCTGGCTTTAAATTTTCTGATAAACTTGTAAAACCACGAATGTCTGACATTAAAACCGTTAATTCCCTGTGTGATCCTTTGATGGTACTGAAATCATCTTTTAAAGCTTGTTCTGCAACTTGACGGGTTACAAATTTTGAAAACGATTTAAGAAGTCTTGATCTTACGCCTAATGTGTTACTGAATTGATTGAGGTTATGCAGTATTGCAAGCCACAGCCCCCAGGCTTTGTTTATTGGTGATTTGTATTGAAAATTGAATTGACCCAATTCATCTAAGTGATTTTTGACTGCATTGACGTGATCTTTTTCGGATAAAAAGTGATAATTAAAAGTAATCAACAGCCAGATCAGTAAAAAACTAACTACGTAGGCCGTTTCAGTGATGATAGAGTCATGACTTGCGACTGGCGCTGTACGTCCACTATTAAATTCGATGGATTGACTAAATAAAAAATGAAGTAAAATAATAACAACAACGAGAATCGGTGCCAGTGTTCGGCCTATGTGATTGATCCATAATTTATCGAGCATTATTGAATCCTTTGGCGAATTATTGTTTGTCTGGTTTTGCATAGCCCAATTTAAACCATAGGACTGAGTAATCCCTAAAAGCAAGCTGGCCATAGCTAAAATTTCTGGTGCACGTGACTGTGCCGTAAGATGACTTATTCTTAACATGTTTTGTAAAATCACTAATGCAATAATAGTTGAAAACAAATACACAAAAACAGAAACAGCAAACTGATATTTTTTGATAAAAGAAATAAAGGAACTTTTATTTATTTTTTTGGAAACTAAAATAAATAAAAAACCTAGATTGAAAAAATTCGTTAATCCGATGTATATTCCGGTGTAGTAACAACCAAACCCAAAACCTGGTATTGATAAAACGGGGCATGCTCTAAGCCCATAAAGTGACAGTAGCGGTACAAATATAAGATTTAAACAAACAAAGAGTCCCAGAAATTGATACAGCCTTGTATTCATTCGTTTATTTTTACTTAAAACAACTCAAATGACCAGTTTTAGTCTAAAAAAATAGACTTAATGATGATTTTAGTTAAGCTATGAACTGAATAAGGAGTCTCTATGGTAATCAATAAATTATTATCTGCTTTTATTTTTTTAATAACGTGCCATGTTTTTGCTGCAGACGGCTTAAGTCCAGTCGGTATGTGGAAAACGATTGATGATGAAACTAAAAAAGAAAAATCAATTGTTGTCATTTATGAAGTCGAAGGCAAATTGCACGGTAGAGTTCATAAAATCTTTAGACCTGCAGACGAAGATCAAAATCCAAAATGTGATAAATGTAAAGGTGACATGAAAGATCAACCTATGATTGGTTTAGAAATATTAAAGAAATTAAAAAAGAGTTCTGATACAACATGGAACGATGGTGAAATCACTGATCCAAAGAACGGAAAAACCTATTCTTGTAAAATCGAACTGATTGAAGACGGCAAAAAATTAAAAGTACGGGGATTTATTGGTTTTTCTTTATTAGGAAGAACTCAGGTTTGGGAAAAATTCATCACTAATTAGCTAGCGATTTTTTGTGACAGATAGTCAGTTGCGTATTCAATACGGCCTTTACCGCTTTTCTTAGCTCGGTACATGGCCTCATCAGCAATTTTAATTAAATTATCGGGTTCTGTTTGAGCAATCGGCTTATTCACAATACTGTGTTCTAAAACACCAAGGCTTGCTGAAATTTGAATGGGCTGGTCATTAATTTCTTTGATGGATTCAATTTTATTTAAAATTCTGCGGGCAACTATTCGCGCGTCTTCATGAGCTGCAATTGATTCAAGGATAATCACAAATTCATCGCCACCGAGTCTTGCAAAAGTATCCGTATCACGAATACATCCACGCACAGCGACAGCGACGCATTTTAGTAAATCATCACCGGCTTTGTGACCTAAACTATCATTTATTTTTTTAAATCCATCTAAATCAAAATACACAACACCAATTGATTTTTCATTTCGTTGACCTAAAACTAATGTATGCATCAAACGATCAGTCAGTAACCTGCGATTTGCAAGACCCGTTAGTGGATCATGTGTTGCCATCATTTGCAGACTATTTTTAGCTTCATTTAATTTATCTAATAAAAATCCAGTGTAACCCGCCACAGCAATATTTAAAATGAGAATTCCTAAACCAAAATAATAATGTTGTGACCAATATGAATCATAAAAAAACAAATAAGACAAACAAGCCACGCTAAGCCCTGATGAAGCATATAAATATTTAACATTGTATCTGAAACCATTGCCAATCGCGACCCATGTGTAACAGAAAAAATAAACGGCTGCCTTTTCATGACCACCGATCAAAAATAAAGTTAGTACAATAGGGTCATGAATTAAGCCAATAATCCGACGTGATACATTTTTAGCTGGTGAATACAAAATATGAGAAAAAAGGGAAACAGAAAATCCTGTCGAAAGTAATGCGAGCTTAAATATATCAGGATTAATTTCGCCAAAAAGATAATGCGAACTTGCATACAACAAAGTCGTTACGACAATAATGACTCTAACAAGCGCCTGCTGCAACTCCGTGTCTTCGCTGTTCTTAGCGTGCTGTTTGTACTTGGCAATTAAATTCATGTGCTATCCTATACCCTCATGTGTGACAGATACTTATCGGTACATACTGGACTATTTTTAACAAAGTTTTGTTAAAAATATTGAATCTCAGAATGAGACGGTGATTCAGTAAAAAAAAAAGCCAGCTCGATTATGAGCTGGCTTTTGATTTTATTAATTTGTTCTTAATTAAAACTACGGCGACCCTAGGCTTGGTAATGAACGTGTTGAAAACACGCCATGGTATCTTGATTTTTTGTTTTGTGGCTGTAAAGCCTGCGCCATAGTTGATTCTTTCGTATCAACCATTAATAATTCACCATCTTTAGCTGTTGTCTTAAAACTTAAGATATAAGTTTTAAGTAATGTGCCTTCAGTTGAAAACACAACATCAGCACCTTCACCAGCCATTGATAATAAAATTCCCAGAGTCACTTGATTCGTTAAAGCATATTGTCCTAATTCAGCAAATGCTTTTGTGTAAGCTACGTCGTTAGAGTAATTTTGCATCATTTTTTTGAATGCTGACTGCATTTTTAATGTTGCTGCTAATGTTTCACGATTTAAGATGTCGACACAAGATTCAGTCACTCCGCTGATTTTATTTTCTGGAACTAATGACTTACAAGCGCGATCACCTTTTTTTGCGTGAACAAACTTAACTCGTTCAGTCACCCATTGGCTGATATCTTTAGATAAAATCGATTTTGATTTCGTCACGATATTTTTCATATTTTCATCGCTTAAACCGATATTGACGACGATGCTTGTAAAACCAAGATCCATACTGTCTTTAGGCATTTTCATACCAATAACATCTAAACCAGTCGTGTTAACGATATCTTGTAATGAGCTACTGAAATCACCAGTTGTTGTTTTTTCATCTTGAACTAGCCAAGTAAATTGGCCCATTTCGCCAGCATCAGTCATTTTTTTAGATGTCATGTCTGTTGCTTTATATCTAATGCTGTAAAAACCTTGAGTTTGATTCGTATGAGTTTTGAAAGCTTTAGTTGCAAAAGTCTCATCGTAAATACCAAATGTCGCTTCAACTTTTGAGTTATCAACATGAAGGTCTGTAGTCGCATGAGATTGAATTCTTGATTTTGTTGATTGTGTGTTCAAAATGATTGGTAAACCAAAGAAAAACGATGTTGTTCTTCCTTTGCTCATTCTTTTGAATGATTCAACTTTTTGTACACTCAATTTAGTAAACATAGATGTATGTTCATTTCTAATTTTTTCAGCCATTACTTGCGCTGCTGCAACGTTGCCACGAACTAAGTCAGCATAAACTTTAGCGGCTTGGCTATCATTTAAATCAACTAAGTACGAAAATCCATCGTCAGTGTTTTTAAAATTCTGAATACCAATTTGCGCTAAGCCCACTGCCGCACCCATTGACAGTGCATCTAATTTTGAACTTGTGATTTTAACATACGCTGAACGCTCATCAACTTTTTCGATATAAGTTTCCCAAATACCTTGCGCTAATGATGTTGTATTTAACGAAGCTAAACCCATACCTAAAGTCCCAAGGAAGATCACTCCACCTTTTGATTTATAAGCAATGCTTTCACCCGTCTTCATTTTTTGAACTTGCTCAACTTCAGAAGGAACAGTTTTGTAACCGCTGATTGATTTTGCTAATTTTAAATTACCAGAATAACGAACAGATGTAACTTCTGTTCCTTTCATTGGAAGAATACCTAACAATGACCACATTTTAGCAGCTGCACCTGTTGCATTTTTATAATGGAAGTTAAGATTTGCTCCTAAACCACCTTCTAACAATTCAAAGAATGTATTTTGATATGTCGGTGCAGATTTTGTCGTTTGTAAATTTAAATATGTTGGAGCTTTTTTGTCAGAATACAAGCTTGATACCCTTGGTATAGCACTTGTGTCCGCAGCTTCAATAGCAACTACTCTAATAAAAAAGTCGTAATCGATATAAAACATTGGTCTTAATTCAGCCTCTAACTTCTTCTTTTGCTCTTTTTGTTTTTGTTGCTCTTGTGGTTGACCACCGTCATCAGATCCACCGTCATCAGATCCACCGTCAGTATTGCCATCTGTGCTTCCGCCATCGGTATTGCCATCTGAGCTTCCGCCGTCGGTATTGCCATCTGTGCTTCCGCCATTAGCATTACCGTTAGCATTACCATTATCACTGCCGTTGGCGTTTCCGTTTACATTTCCATTATCGCTGCCGTTGGCATTACCGTTCGCATTTCCATTTGCATTGCCGTTAGAATTACCGTTGGCATTACCGTTTATATTTCCATTATCGCTGCCATTTGCATTGCCGTTAGAATTACCATTGGCATTTCCATTTGCATTGCCGTTACTGCCACCGTTAGAGTTACCATTGGCATTACCATTGGCATTACCATTCGCATTTCCATTTGCATTGCCGTTAGAATTACCGTTACTGCCACCATTTGAGTGGCCATTAGAATTTCCAGTTGAGTGACCGTCGCTGCTGCCGTTTGCATTGCCGTTAGAATTACCGTTAGAGTTACCATTCGCATTTCCATTTGCATTGCCGTTAGAATTACCG
>JAYSQO010000120.1:0-7570 GCA_043721535.1 Bdellovibrio sp.
GGTGCTGCTGCTGGTCAGTTGGGTGACGGAACAATAACCGCAAAATCTTCACCAGTACAGATCGGTGCTTTTACAAACTGGTCAAAAGTTTCTGCTGGAAATTCATTTTCTGTTGCAATCAAAACAGATGGTACACTTTGGGGTTGGGGTGAAAATAGTGCTAACAATGGCGCTATTGGTGATGGAACAGTCGTCGATAAATCATCACCTGTACAAATAGGCACACTAACCACCTGGTCAAAAGTTTCTGCAGGTGGAGAACACACAGCTGCAATCAAAACAGATAACACATTATGGATATGGGGCACCAATACTTATGGTCAACTTGGTTATAGTCCACCAAATAGTCCTATTCAGATTGGTGCACTGACAGATTGGTCTGAAATTAGTGCTGGTCGAAGCCATGCAATGGCAATTAAAACAACTAGTACTTTATGGGGCTGGGGGTTGAATTCGACTGGGCAATTAGGTAATGGGGTAGCCAATCGATCTTCGCCAACTCAAATTGGCGCAGAGACTAACTGGGCAACTATATCAAGCGGCGACTTACATAGTGCTGCAGTTAAAACAGATGGTACACGTTGGGCCTGGGGTGAAAATAGCACTAACAATGGCGCACTTGGTGATGGAACGACAACGACAAAAACTTCGCCTGTGCAAATAGGTGCACTAACCACCTGGTCAAAAGTTTCCGCAGGTGGAGAACACACAGCTGCAATCAAAACAGATGGAACGCTGTGGACCTGTGGCGCCAATATTTATGGTCAACTTGGGTTTAGCCCGCCAAATTCTCCAATACAAGTTGGCGCGCTAGCGAATTGGTCAGAGCTACCAACAACAGGGAGTTATTCGCAACATTCGTTAGCAGTTAAAACAGATGGAACGCTATGGGCCTGGGGATATAACGGCTTAGGCGGTTTAGGCGATGGCACCAACGCCAGCAAGAATTCACCGGTACAAATAGGTGCCTTGACAAATTGGTCAAAAACTGCGGCCTGCGCATCGCACACAATAGCAATAAAAACAGATGGAACATTGTGGGCCTGGGGTCCAAACGGATCAGGTCAACTTGGCGACGGTACGATCACAAGCAGTTCATCACCAGTGCAAGTTGGCGCTTTAACCACATGGGTTGAAATATCTGGTGGTGGAGCATTTGCGACTTCATTTTCTTTGGCAATTAAAGATATTGGGGGGCTTAGGACGCTTTGGGCCTGGGGGGATAATGCCGCAGGACAGTTAGGTGACAGCACTATTTCATCTAAATCATCACCTATTCAAGTCGGCACATTAGCGACCTGGTCAAAAATTGCCGCTGGATATAGTCATGTGGCCGCTGTTAAAACAGATGGAACGCTTTGGGTTTGGGGTGGTAATACCATAGGGCAATTAGGTGATGGAACTACAGGTTCTAAATCATCACCAGTGCAAGTTGGCTTGTTAACAAATTGGTCAAATATATATGCTGGAGCTCTTCATACACTGGCCATCAAAACAGATGGTACACTATGGGCGTGGGGTGAGAATGCTTCTGGGCGGTTGGGTACTGGAAATGCTACTGATAGATCTTCACCTGTTCAAGTTGGCTTGTTAACAAATTGGCTAGACATAAAATGCGGAATTGACCATACACTGGCCGTCAAAACAGATGGTACACTATGGGCTTGGGGTGATAATACTATAGGGCAACTAGGTGACAGCAGCAGTACAAATAAATCATCACCAGTACAAATAGGTGCTTTAACGACCTGGTCAAAAATATATGCTGGTAGGTCGCATTCGATGGCTGTCAAAACAGATAATACAGTATGGACATGGGGCCTTAACGCATCGGGCCAACTGGGGTATTCTTTGCCAAATTCTCCGATACAGGTTGGCAGTCTTACTAACTGGTTAAAAGTCGTCGCTGGTACAAGTCAGTGCGTAGCTGTTAAGACAGATTTTACATTATGGGCTTGGGGTTTTAATACAAATGGACGCCTTGGTGATGGCACGATTACAACTCGTTCGTCACCTGTGCAAATAGGCGCCTTAACAAATTGGGCTGATGTCTCTAATCGCAGTGGGCATTCGCTAGCAGTTAAAACTGACGGAACACTTTGGGCCTGGGGCTTGAATGCAACTGGTCAGTTGGGTGACGACACTATTCTTGATAAATCATCGCCGGTGCAAATAGGTGCTTTAGCAAACTGGTCTAAGGTTGCTTGCGGGACTTCGTTTTCGATTGCGCTTAAAACCGATGGAACCATTTGGGGTTGGGGTGACAACCTAGATGGGACGATTGGAAATTCATCAAGTACAAACACATCTTCTCCTGTGCAGATAGGCGCCTTAACAACTTGGGTAAAGATAACAGCCGGTAATTCTTTTGCGATGGCTTTGAAATCAGATGGAACAGTTTGGTCATGGGGTAGTAATACTATCGGAGAATTAGGATTCTCTGCAACAAATAGCCCTATCCAAGTAGGCAGTCTTACAAACTGGTCAAAGGTTGCCACTGGGCTTAATTCGTCTTGTGCTATTAAAACAGATGGAACACTTTGGTCATGGGGAGACAACAGCCTAGGCCAATTGGGTGATAGCACAATTGTTTCGCGGTACTCACCTGTGCAAATTGGTGCGTTAACAACCTGGTTGAATATTTCATCAACTTATAATCATACATTAGCAACAAAAACAGATGGAACACTTTGGTCATGGGGTAGTAACACTGCAGGACAACTAGGCGACGGTACGATCGCTGCTAAATCATCACCTGTGCAAATAGGTGCACTAACAACCTGGACAAACGTTGCAGCAGGAGAATCTCATTCGGTTGCAACAAAAACAGATGGCACAGTTTGGGCTTGGGGTCTAAACACGAGTGGTGAATTAGGAGATGGAACTCTTACTTCTAAATCATCACCTGTGCAAATAGGTGTGCTAAAAAATTGGGGATCGAAAATATCTGCCAGCAGGTTTACCGCTACAATTAAATAATATTTTTAGTTGTCTTAAAATAAATCATACACGACTCGCTCATCATCTGTGCAAATTGGCGTATTAACAAATTTGACTAAACCCCTTTACTTAACTCCAAATATAGCCGATATATATGGAGCATGGTAAACAGACTAATTAAGCTACCGAAATCAGGAAGTTTTTTCATATTTGGATCGCGTGGGGTTGGTAAAACGACTTTATTAAAGCAGGCTTATCCGAAGGCTTTATATATTAATTTACTTCTTTCAGAAGAGGAAGAAGGCTTATCTAAAAATCCAAAATCGCTCCGAGACCGTGTTGCCGCTACAACAAAAAACCAGAAAATAATTATTGATGAAATTCAAAAAATTCCAAAACTACTTGATGAAATTCATCAACTTATCGAAGACGGGCATGATCGATTTATTTTAACTGGTTCCAGTGCGCGAAAACTAAAAAGAGGATCAGCAAATTTACTGGGTGGACGGGCTGCATTTCGAGCTTTGTTTCCACTGACCTCTTTAGAATTAAAAGAAAAATTTAATTTAAATCATGCGCTTGAATTCGGAACCCTTCCGAAGCTTTTAAGTCTAAAAAACAAAGACTCAAAAATAGACTATCTACAAAGTTACATCAGAACATATATTCGTGAAGAAATTCAGATCGAACAAGTTGTTAGAAATTTAGATCCATTTCGTGGTTTTTTAGAAGTCGCTGCGCAAATGAACGGTAAAATATTAAATTATTCAAAAATTGAACGTGAAATCGGCGTTACAGTCAAAACTATACAAAACTATTACCAAATTCTGATAGATTCACATTTAGGTTTTATGGTGAATGGCTTTCATGAATCTTGGCGGAAGCAGTTATCCCAGTCACCAAAATTTTATTTTTTTGATACAGGTGTTTGTCGTGCACTTGCTAGAAAAATACAATTAGGAATTTCAGAATCGACATTTGAATACGGAGATCTCTTCGAACATTTTATTAT
Organism: Bdellovibrio sp.; assembly: GCA_043721535.1. Classification (GTDB taxonomy): domain Bacteria; phylum Bdellovibrionota; class Bdellovibrionia; order Bdellovibrionales; family Bdellovibrionaceae; genus Pseudobdellovibrio. Next base: position 3,953 of record JAYSQO010000120.1, read on the forward strand.
CTGTGAATGTTTTAGAATGAATGAATATTATAATCGTGAATATAAATTTTCATATTTGAGATCCAAAGACGGTGCAGAAATTGATTTAATTATAGATCGTCCAGGACAAAAAAGAATCCTTCTGGAAATCAAATCAACAAGTCACATTCATCGGGAAGATCTACTTCACATCATACAATTTAAAAAAGAGCATCCTAAAACTGAGGCCTTTTGCTTTTCAAAAGATCCGCATCCAAAAATCATTGAAGGTATTCGGTGTATGCCTTGGGATAAGGGTTTTAAGGCTATAGGTTTATAATCAAAGGTATAGTTAAAGTTATACAGTAAAAGTTTGACACTTTCACAATCACTATTAGAATCAAGGAATGTCAAAACCGCCTGCTCAATTTTTTGATCCCAATATGGATATTTCTCATTTGCCGCTTATAGACCAGCAACTTATTTCTGGTTTGCGTGGTGATTTTAAAAAAGGCCAACAACTAGCTGATGAATTAAAAAGATTATCGCCAACTTGTAATAAAGCCGCATTTAATCGTGCTTGGTATGAAATGCGTAATGGAAATCTTTTAGAAGGATTAAAACTTTTAGATGCGGGCCGCTGGGAGAAAGTTTTTGGGGATCCTCCGCTGCCAACGAATAAACCTATTTATCATAGTGAAAATTTACATGGAAAATATCTTTTGATGTGTTCTGAAGGCGGGCTAGGTGATGAAATTATTAACGCCAGATTTGCAACAGATTTTGCCAACAAAGGGGCCAAAGTCACATTAACTTGCGACCCTAGTTTAGCCAGTGTGTTTTCACGTATCAACGGAATATCAGCCGTTGTGGGTCACCGTCGAACTCCTGAGATTTATCATGATTACTGGGTACCAGCAATGAGTGCTGCACGAATTTTAGAATACGAATATAAAGATTTATCTGGCGAAGCTTATCTAACAGTGGACCCTGAATACAAAAAAAAGTGGGCTGAATATTTTAAAAAAAATTATTCGCAAAATAAAATAAAAATCGGCTTACGCTTTTATGGCAATCCAAAATTTGAACACGAACAATTTAGACGATTTAATCCACAAGATTTAATCAGCGCTGTCGAATCGATCACAAAAGACCCGTGGATTAATTTACAAAAAGAAGAAACAAATTTACCGATTGAAAACTGGGAAGACACATTAGCTGTCATTGACCAGTTAGATTTAATAATCACATCGTGCACTAGTGTGGCGCATGCTAGTGCCGCGCTAGGTAAAAAAACTTGGATTATTGTACCAATACTTCCGTATTATATGTGGTCTTATCCATCAGATGATTCTGCGTGGTACAAATCTGTGAAACTATACAGACAGGAAAAATTCCAAGACTGGTCTGCTACCTTTATTAAGATTAAAAATGATCTGACCTTGATTTGATAAATATCGTAATTCGTGCGATACTTGTTTGATATGCAAAAACCTCATTATAAGCCAATTGTATTGGTCACAGGAGCAAGCTCAGGAGTAGGGCGCGCCCTAGCAGAAAATTTCTACAAACTTCCTCAATATCGCACTGTTGTAACAGCCCGTCGTCAATCGTTAGCTAGCCTTCAAGGTCAACTTGTCGAAAAAGATCATTTTAAAATAGTCGAGCTTGATGTTATTGATGCAAAATCTCGTTTTGATTGTATCGAACTAATTCGAAATGTTTGGGGTGATATTGATATTCTTATTAACAACGCTGGAATTTCCTATCGATCCGTTGTTGAAGATATGTCAGAAGATGATGAACAAATTCAGATGCAAACTAATTATTTTGGGCCAATGGCTTTGATAAAAGAGGTTGTCGCTTCAATGCGAGAAAAAGGTCGCGGTAAAATAATCAATGTTTCCTCGGTCAGTGGAATGTTGGCCATGCCGACGATGGCCAGTTACTCAGCTTCTAAACATGCATTAGAAGGTGCCAGCGAAGCCTTGTGGTATGAAATGAAACCTTTTGGAATTAATGTTTCTTTAATACAACCTGGTTTTATAAATTCACATTCATTTCAAAATGTTTACTATAGCAAGAAAGTCAAATCTGAAAATCAAAATGTTGGTGGAATATATTCTGATTACTACCAGCACATGGGGCCTTTCATTGAAAAACTCATGAAACTTTCGTGGACAACTTCAGAACATGTGGCTAAGAAAATACTTTGGGTCGTACAAAAAGAAAACCCACCTCTTTGGGTGCCAGCAACCCCAGACGCTGTTGTTTTTTATTTATTTAGACGGTTGATCCCAAGGCGCTGGCTGATGCCTGTTTTATTTTTCTTTTTACCGAATTCAAAATTATGGGGCTTACGCCATACCCGTAAGCGCGCCGCCGCAGGAATATCAAAAAGAATAAATCGATGAAATTTCTAGACCATTAATTATTTTATTTTCAAACGTAGATACAAAGGCATGTGATCGGATACGCCAATTTTTTTAATTTCATCAAAACGAATTGGAATTCCATTTTGATCCACATGGTGTGGCGCTTTCACAACCATAATAGAATCAGGAACAAGTGTTAGGCCTGAATTTTGAATTTGATGACCAACAACGATCACATCCAGAAAAGACCAATCTCCACGGTAAAAATGTGTTCCTGGGCAATTCTTGCAACCGATAAAATGCGAAATTTGACCAACTGTTGATAATAGTTCAGAAAAATAACCACGATCACTTTCTTCAGTGCGAATGATATTGAAATCACCACCAGCTACGACAGCGCGCCCTTGTTTTTGGTATTCATTCATTTTTTCTTTTAGAAAGATGACGGCTTGTCTGCGCCAGTCAGACGGATTAGCCTGAGACGGAAAATGAACAGCTAAAACAGTTAACTCTTTACTATTAGGTAAAATAAACGTGGCTTCGATAATACCGCGTGATTTTAAGGCGCCTTTTAATTTTTCAGGATCACTGTCTTGATAGGGGATTATGTGTAAAATAGGTCGGCCTTTAATTGGAAATTTAGATACAATAGCCGGATCAATTCCGCGGGTATCAGGGCCTTCGATAAGAACTATTGATTTGTAGCCTAAACCTTTTAAGTTTGTCTTAACTAAACGATTTAGAATATTAATGTTTTCCACTTCGGCAAAGAACATAATATCAGGGCCTTTGCCTTTTTCAGTGAACTGAATTGTTTTTGCGACTTGTGATAATTTAAATTCGACGGCTTCGTTGTTCCAGTCTTTTTCATAACATTCTTTTTTATAGTAGTCTGAACTGATGCTGGCACAGTAGTTTTGAACTTCAGGACGATTTTTTTCACTTAAAGGTAAATTGGTGTAATCCTCAGTACCTTCATCATGCGTATTATCAAACATATTTTCTACATTGAAAGTCATCAGAGAAATTTCGCCAGTTTCCTTCACTGGAATAGCTGCAACAGCTTCTTTTTGTGGAGCTTTTTTTGGATCTCTTGGTTGTGTACGATCTGTTGTTAGTTTTCCTGAGCAAGAAACAGTAATGAGAATGAGTGAACTGAGTAAGATGCTATTTCTCAGAAGATTTTTAAGCTGGATGTTTTTAATTTGTGACATGTAAACCCCTCTACATGTATGTGACGTTAAAGGAGTGTTTTTTTGTTGTATAGCTTGGAATTAGCTTCTGC
>JAYSQO010000121.1:0-19608 GCA_043721535.1 Bdellovibrio sp.
TAGCTTCGTAACTAAAATTCTAAGAAGTTCTTGAATTTGATTGGATCCCTTTTATCCATTCATGACACAAAGCATTCCACCATCAACTGAGAAGAACCATTTTTACGTTTATATTGACTGCAGTTCGCCGAAGCCATGGTCTAGTAGTGATTCAGATTCTTACTTTTTACACGTCATCTTAGTCGGATATGAACGAAAAGATGATTTCTATTTGCCATAATTAATCCCAAAAGCAGGAACCTATTAAATCATTTCAAAACCTCAATTTATCAAAAGAAATTATGCATGTTATTTCTGAAGTTGGCTTCACTGAAATGACGGATGTGCAATTACAATGTATTCCATTGTTATTAGCGGGTCGTGATTTAATCGGTCAGTCAAAAACGGGTAGTGGTAAGACAGCTGCTTTTGTGATTCCGATTTTGCAAAAAATAGATATTAAAAATCGCCAGCCACAGGCTTTGATTTTGTGTCCGACCAGAGAATTATGTGATCAGGTTTTAAAACAAGCCCAATTATTTTCAAAACATATAAAGAACTTCAAAATAGCGCAGCTGATTGGCGGCAGGCCAATGGCAGAACAGAATCAAGCTTTGGCTAACGGCGTTCACTTGATCGTGGGAACCCCAGGGCGAACACTAGAACATTTTAAAAACCGAAGTTTTAAAACACAAAATATAAAAATGATTGTTTTAGATGAAGCCGATCGTTTGTTAGATGACGCTTTCGCTGAAGAGATCACTTCAATCATGGATTCGTTACCAAAAAACAGACAAAGCATTTTTTTTTCGGCCACGTTTCCTGAAGTTATGAATGATTTAAGTCAGAAATATCAAAATAATCCTGAACGAATTACAATTCTTGAAACTGAAAGTAATAAATTACAAATTGAACAATTTGTTTATGCCGCTGAAAAACCACAAAAAATGGAAACCTTAATTCACATATTGAAAAATCATCCATCAAAATGCACTTTGATTTTTTGTCGTACTAAGCTAGCTGTGGATGAAATCGGTAAACGTTTGAAACAAGAAAAAATGTCCTGTGAAATTTTACATGCTGATTTAAAACAAAAAGACCGTGACGCAACAATATTGGCATTTAGAAACGGTAAAATACAAGTTCTTGTGGCAACTGATGTAGCCGCGCGTGGAATTGATATTGATATCTTACAACTTGTTGTTAATTTTGATTTACCATCTAGCACTGAAATTTACATACACCGTATTGGCCGTACCGGTCGCGCAGGACGCACAGGTTGTGCTGTATCGATTGCCACAGAATATGAAGCAGAATTAGTCACACAAATCGAAAAGTCTACAGGCGTTAAAATGATTCGTGAACAACTGCCAAATAGCTAGGCGATAATGACTCAATAGTGACAATATTTGAGGTTTACAGAAAGCCAACTATTTGCAATTATTTCGTCTAAATTAGAGCAAATCCTCGACCAAACTTTCTGACCAAGGCTGTGTATGATTGATACTCAAATACTAAATGTGGAATCTGTTCAGGTCAGTGCTGTGCCACCATTTACAATTCCTCAGTACCAAAAAGAACTTAGAAAATTTTTACCTCAAGATATTCTTCGCAGGACTCCATGGAGACTTCTTTATCCTGTAGCTTATATCAGCTTGAATGTTGGTTTAGTCGTTGCTGTATTAACATTAGAACTTCCTTGGTTTGCTAAATTACTAGCCGGAATTATTATTGGTATAGCTAATACGGGTTTAGGTTTTTTTGCTCACGAAGCCATGCACGGAGCCATCGTTAAAAATAAAACTCTGCAAGATGCGATTGGCTTTGTGGGGTTTGGATTATTTTTTATTTCCCCAACATACTGGAGATACTGGCACAACTATCTTCATCACGGGCACACACAGCTATTAATTCAAGATCCTGATGCATTTCCACCAATCGGTATTTACAAACGCAGTAAATTTATGCGCTTCGTTTTTGAATTAAGCCCTGGTTCTGGAACCATCATGAGCCGTTTTTATTTTTTCTACTGGTTTTGTTTTCAAGCAGTTATTAACCAAGCAGTTATGCGTTTCGGAAATAAAATGTGGGAGAAAATGAATCACCGACGAGTCACATTAGAATTTGTTCTTATTCTTGTGGGTATTTCTGGTTATTTGTTTTTAATTGGCTTCCAAAATATTTTATGGCTTGCGATTATACCGTTTCTTGTACAGAACTACGGCGCCATGAGCTACATATCAACGAATCATAATTTAAATCCGTTAACTAGAACGAATGACCCACTTGATAATTCGCTAACAGTTACAAATCATCCAATTTTAGAACTCATTTATTTAAATTTCGGTTACCATGTTGAACATCATATATTTCCAACGATGTCTTCGTATCATGCGAAAAAAGTTCATAAGTTATTAATCGAAAAATTTGGTGATCGTTATCACTATATGCCAAAAAGCGAAGCCCTAAAACGTTTGTATAATACACCAAGGCTTTATAAGGGCTCTGATTTATTAATTCACCCAAAGACGTTGAAGACGTACCCAACGTTGTAAGCGGGAAAATTTCTCACCTACTTCAAATTTAATATTTTATCGTCACCAGCATCAACCATGCCGGCAGAACTAAATAAAAAACTGGCTGTTTGATAATAAGAGATTGTTTCATCAACTAATTTTAAATTGAGATCAGTCATAAGCTCTTGTTTATCGTCTTTGTCGATTTTGTACTGTTCAACTTTTTTATTTGGACTCAACAAAGTTAAAATATTTTCTTTTAATAGTCCTACCGTTTGGTAGTTACCTAAAAAAGCACGTTCTTCAGTTGTGGTCATCAGATCATGACCAAAGAAATGTGAATGGTATTTTGCATTCATAAGACCTAGTAACGTTGGCGCAAAATCAATTTGGCTTCCCAGTTTTTCAACTTTTTGGGGATTAATTAAATTTGGTGCATAAATAATAAATGGTATTCTGTAATCGCGAATAGGAACTGCTGTATTACCAGAAACGCTGGCGTTATGATCTGCAATAAAAATGAAAATTGTTGATTTAAACCAAGGTTTTGTTTTCGCATTTTTTATGAATTCACCAATAGCATAGTCAGAATACTTAACAGCGCCGTCCCGACCAGATCCAGATGGGATATCTATCTTTTGGGGATAGGTGTAGGGCCTATGATTTGAAGTTGTCATAATAAATTGGAAAAAAGGTTTCTTTTCTGTGAATGAAATATCAGCTTGTCTAATTGACATGTTATAAAGGTCTTCATCGCAAACGCCCCAAGCATTTGTGAATGTGATTTCATTTTCTTTTAATGTAGATCTGTCCCAGATATTAAAACCATTAGATGAGAAAAATTCATTCATATTATCGAAGTAGCCATGTCCTCCGTATAAAAAGTCAGTCATATAGCCTGTGGCTTTTAGGTAATTACCAATATTATAAAGGTTCTCATTTTTAGGTCTTCGAACTATAGATTGCCCCGGCGTAGGCGGCACAGATAAGGTTAAGGCCTCAAGTCCGCGAACAGTTCGCGTTCCTGTTGAAAAAATATTACTGAAAAATAAGCCTTCTTTGGCTAGCTGATCAAGGTTGGGAGTAATGTTTATATTATTACCGTAGGCCTGCATGTATCTGGCACTTAAGCTTTCCATAGTAACTAAAATGACATTATAATTTTTAAAATTTTCATCTGCTGAAATGGTGCGACCGATACCGTTTGCATTTTTATTTAAGAGGGTATTATCAGCTTCATATTGTGTGCGGATATTTTTAAATGCATCATCTTGATTAATTGTTTTATAAAAGCGATTGTAATCTAGAGAATTCTCAAAATAAGCAGCGAATAACGTATGAATGCCATTTTTAGCGACTTCTTGCGATGAGTAGTTCGAAATTTTTTCGCTGATGTTTGCAGGAAATAAAAAATAATTCACCATTGATATTAAAGCCCAGAGAACTAACAAAGCAGATCGTTGGCGTAGCGAAAATCCTGCTATTGTTTGTACAGCGATTTTTTTCTTAAGGTAGTAGGCAACAGCAACTGCTGAAACCAAAATGCCAAACAGAATGAATCCAATGTGGTAGGATTCCCAAATGTTTTTTAAAACTTCATTAGTGTAGATTAAATAATCGATAGCTATAAAATTAAATCGAGAATGAAATTCTGACCAAAACGTCATTTCCGCAAAACATGAAAAAATAATAATCATATTTGTTAAAGCAAATAGACCAGTCAGAATCTGCTTGTAACTTTTAGCTAATAGATTTGAATTTCGTCTTGGTGGTAAAAAAACAATAAACAAAACCATAGGTGTCATTATATAGATTAAAGTTGAAAAATCGAAAAACAAACCAATTATAAATGTTTCAAAAATTTCTAAAATATTTATTGCACCACCAGACCAGGCAAATAAAATTAACCTTAATGTTGTAAATAGTAGAAGAAAAAATATTACAGGACGATAAATATTTTTTAAATGAGACTTGAGCGAAAGTGAAAACATGGGGAACTCCTGAGAGGAAACTATAGCAGAATTCTTAAAAATAACAAACTAATCCTTAAAAAACTTCAGTAAAACTTCGGCCTGCTTGTTCAGCTCTAAAATTTCGCTGTGGCTGCCGCCTAGGTCAGGGTGAAAAACGCGGGATAATTTTTTCTTGGCTGTGTTGATCGATTCTTCATTCGGAGATTCACGTAATGCGAATCCGTTTTCTAAGAAATATTTAAGTGCTGATTCAATAGCTGGCGGGTAAGAATTGTCTTCTAGATTTTGGTTTTTAGATTTTTTAAAATCTTTTAATCTTTGCTTTTGTTTTTGGTATTGTTCTTTTCTGTAATCAGCTTGTTTGAGTTTATAGTTTTCTTTTTTTAATTGTTGAATTTCTGTTTTTACACCAATGATTTGTGTGGTTTTTTCTAATGATTTTTTTGAATCTAAGAAATCAGGCTTTTTTTGATTGATCACTAGTAGTGTTGCCCAGATGTGTTTACAGAATTGTCCTCTTGATGATTGCGGGCAGTTGCAATGAACATTAATTGTAGTGCTTGCCATTGATGCAACTTTGAAAATAATTTTAACCACTGATGTTGATTTAACAAAAGCTTGGACTTCAGTATCCCCGGTGTAGGCTAGCGAGACCTTATCTTTTTTGACTAAAGCTAGCCCACTGTTGCGGGTTTCAGGTTTAAAAAAGTTTTCCCATTGTTGCATCGACATGATTAAGCTTAGCCGACTTTTTGTTGGCCGTATCTACGATAGCTGGCTTTGCGGATATTTAAATGAGTTTCTTGAATAAAACCAAGCTGTCTTTCGACCATAAAATCAAAAACATTTAAAAGATTGTCGTGAATTCGATTTTTCAGTGAAAACCCCTGTGATTCACCCACAAGTTCTATAGTGTGATGGATGGCTTCAATTGTTGAATAACAATTGGGGTGGGGTTGCTTACGAACCCGAAAGTTAGAGGGCTTCGTCGGAGAAAAACAAACTCTTGGTAGTGTTTTTAGATTTTCACTTTGCCGAATCATTTTTCTAGCTGTGGCCCAAGTGCCATCGATCACAAATATTCTGAGTTTTTTATTTTTTGGAAATAAATTTTCTTTTTCAATTTCAGGTAGTGTTGATAAATTTTTTGAACTCGTCCCAGGATACAAGATCACCGAATGGTAGTTGTTGTCTTCAATCAGGTCGTTTACTAATTCGTCTTCAGTGTAGTTTTGCCCTTTGATCAGATAAGAATGTTTTAAACACAAGTGTGACATTCGACCCGTAGCTATACGACGTTTGACTTCAATTGGATGAATCAGAACAACAAAATTAATTTTCGCATCAAAAGATTTAATCTGATGACAGTAACAGGAAAAATCGGGCTGAGTGCAAGTCGAACAGATCGTTCGATATTTTGGTGATTCTAAAATGAGTTCAGCTTTTTTAATACGGTATTTTTCTAGATTCATCATGCTATTAATAGATTAGTGAACTAACTATCGGCATGACAATATGAGATCAGATTTGTGGGACTAAAACCCTAGAATATCGACGTAGGTCAAGCCCTTGGCTAGGGCTGAAGAAGGTTTCGCTCTTTGCCCCTTGATTTGAATACGGCCTTCAGTAAACAAAGCTTTTAAGCCTTGGCGTGATATATTTCTAAGATCTAAGTTTTCACTTTGATTTTTCAGCGCAGCAATAAGCGTGTTATCCATACGATCAACCCGTGTGTTTAGTTCAAGTATTATACGAAATGACTTTGGTGGTTTTGGCGGGATTTGATCTATCATGTGGGTCTCCGTGAGATTTTATAGCTGATCTGGTTTAATATGCTGATATCTTTCAAGAAGCAATACTTTAAAATGCTCCCATGGTAAATCAAGATCTTTTATAAGCTGATAATACCCATTTACGATTTCTTGTGAGCTATACTCATATTTATCTTTATTAAGATAAGAAATTGGATTTTTGACTAATCGTAATTTTTCGACCCAGCGTTCAAGTAAAATTGTTTCTAGAATGTAAATGTCCGGATTTTGTTGCGGCCTAAAACTGCGTATTTCAACAGTTGATTTTTTGCTAAAATAAGCAACTCTGGTCATATTGAAAGCCTGATAGTAACTTTCTCCACCCCAGTCTTTAGCTACAGTGCTGGTATAGACTTCAGTATTAATTTTATTTGCGAATTCACCAATGGAATAACCAAAAAAACGAGAATCAAGATTTTTGAGAACTTCTGTCAGTTGATTTCTTTGTTCTTTTTTTTGTGCAGCCAGTGGTGGACTGTTATAAAGATGATTTCCTAATGCGCCATAAATAATTTCCGGACGATTTTGAAAATCTACGAAAAAATTTCTTAAATGCGTTCCGTTTTTAAAGGCTTCGGTTGAGATATGGATGTGTCCCTGCCCTGCTCTCTCATGAGGTCTTAAATTAGCTAACTGTGCGGTGTTAAAAACATAATCTTGCATGCGTTCTTTGACTTTAGAGAACTCAGTTCTTGAATAAGGTGTGGCATTAACTTCGAGTGCCGCAGAATCTATGCCGATTGTAAACTTAAAGTTATCATTAAACTGTACAGCAAGTGCATCGCCATGTTTGTCGCTACTCATAAACGTTATACAATCAGGAGATTTAGCGCATTTATCTTTAACGATTTCGAGCCACTTAACCCATGCAGCGGCTTTAATTGGATTTTTTGCTAGACCATAATCTTTTGGATTTACATTGCCTTCGTTTATAATATTTTCATTTGTGAATGTAAATTCTAAACCAAAAAGATATTCAGTGGGTTTAGTGAAGAAGTCAGAGCACATTTCTTTCGCACTGAGATTTATTGAGAATAGAATTATTAAAATAACGATTTTTTTCACTAGATAACTTCCTTGAACTGCATACCTTTTGATTCAGATATTTTATTATCTCTATATTTTTTAATAAGAACAGAAGCCTCAGGGTTGTTTTTTAAGTAATGGGCTAACATAACAACAGAATACAATTCTGTTGTTATGTTAAAGGCTTCTCGAATTGTTTTTATATAAGCCTGGTTATGTTCTGAGCCCCAATTTGAAAGCACTTGTCGTGAAATGCCGCCCTCGTCCATTTGCCAGGCGGAATTTTCCCAATTAGGAATAAGATTATCTGAAGTCGAATAACCAGATTTTGTATCTTCATTTAATTGCTTTTCACTTCCGTTGTGTCTAGCAATAAATTCAACATAATTTGAATCTGCCACGTCGCGCATGAATATGCGACCTGTAGGTTTTAAATATTTATCTAACTGAACTAACCAATTTTGTGCATTAGGTGTTTTCATCTGTAGACCGTAGCGAATAAGTAACTGTGCTTTTGCTCGCCCCAAAGCTGATCCAAAATGGATCTGCCAGAAATTGTTAAAGTCAGCATTATTTATTTTAGCTATTTCCCGGCCTGCATAGGGGATGCTAAACGCAGGTAGGTAGTAATTGCCGTCCTGTAAAGGTCGTAAATCACGTACAGAAAATGCATTACCCATTTTGCTAGCTACAGAAATAACTTCAGTTAAAACATAAAGACTAGAATCTCTTTCAAAAACTTCATCATACTCACGAATATGTTTAGATCTGCGCATAGAAATTATAGAATCATTGTTTAAATCTGCTTTTTCTGGCTGTGCGATAGACTTCGGGTGAGGATGGTTAGTGGGTAGTTTAAAAGAAAATAAGGCACCTGTTATTTTTGTGAACATAGAACGTGAGGCCGAATAGAAGGCTGTTTTTTGACCTTCAGGATTTTGACTTAAGTAAGGGACTTCCTGGCTGGTATTTAGAGGATGTTTTATCCAGCGTACAGCCGACTCAGATTTAAAATACGAAAGAATATTTTCTGGAGTATAACTTTCTGATCTTATAAAAATGTCATTCGCATTGATGTTAACATAATCTAATTGCACAGACTGTGTCGGTTTAGCCCAGCGGGCCTGATTGGAAGTTTGTTCCCATAAAATCAGCTGCTCAACAGCATTAAGCGAAACCGCTATTGATTTAGGGTGCGTAAATAATTGTAAACACTGATTCTGAGCTAAATTAATTTGCGCATAGAGCAGAATAGTAAGTACTAATAGATTGTGCTGTATAAAGCTCTTGATCGATCGCATAGACATAAATTAGTGCAATCCTTAGGCCGCTACTGACGTTTAAACAAGGTGTCTTTTCTCAAATTGAGACACTACAGTTTTGACAACGGGCTGAAAACTGTCGCATTATTTTTTTTGATTAATCTGAATCTCGATACCGATTGGTAAATGATCAGACGGGCGTTGTTCTCTTTCTTCGAAGGATTTCGGCGCAGGCATTGCGTTTCCATTTTTATCACGAGTCTGGTAAATAGCAGCTTCAGTTACAATGTCATTTTCACTAAAAACCAGAAGCGCATCTATTTGTTCAGCGTGCATTTCGCCAGTTGGTGAAAAATAATAATGTGTGTCTCGTTGGTTTTGTGGAAGTGGATTAGCAATCATATCTAAAGAATCTTTAAAACCATAATCAAAATAGGGGCGTGTTTCTGCGCTGGTGTGCACTGCTGTGTTGAAATCACCACCGATCATAACTGGGAATTCATTTTGAAATTCAGCTTTAATCAAATCAATGATTGCTATAGAAGCCATGGCCTGGGCTTTTCTAACCTGTGCAGTTTGGTCTTCTTTGTCTGGATCAGTGCGTTTCGATTTTTGGTGAACCAACATGATTGCCAGTTGTGGAGAAGCTGCTCTTTTACCGTTGCTATCAAGATCAAAAATTAATGCAACCGGCGAATCACGTGAAAAAACTTTGCCGGCATAATTTTTATGACTACGGTATTCGATTTCTATTCGTAAATTCTTTTTAACTAAAAGGGCTACATCAATACCACGTGTATCGTTACCATCAATCACAAATGGAACATAATCGTTGTTCAAATAATCTTTGTTAAATGTCTGTAGCGCTGCTAAATTTTCAACTTCAACTAGCAATTGAAAATCAGCATTCATTTCTCTGATGGCTGCGGTATTACCTAAACGACGCTCATGATTCTTAGTGGGATTATTTTGGTCATTTTGAAGATGTTCAAATAAATTCAAAATATTATATGTCCCAATTCTAACATCCTGACTTAATGGCCTTAATGACGACGCAGGACTAGCCGCTGTGGCATTGTAGATTTGGTAAGGACCGTATTGGCCTTCATAAGTTTTGGTGGCTGTTTCTGTGGGTAAACCGTACTGCTGAAGCAGGTCTCCGAAAGACTGCTCTAAATTATGGCCAGCAGAATAGCTAGGTGCTGAGATTAAAAGTGTAAGGACTAACGAGAAAAACAAACTTAAATTTAGTTGAGTCTTTTTCATAGGCCCGATCTTATCTATTATTTAAGCTAACGGTATGCTTTTCTAGTAGAGTATAAAATTTATAGGGAAAAAACTTGTTTAGACTGTCATTTTATCCTAATTTGAGCCCTATCTTAAATAACTAAAAAAGGAGTTAAAATGAAAAATTGTTTTATTATTATTGGTCTATTATTAACTGCGTTTTCAGCGTCAGCACAAATAGAATTGGGTTTAGGTGTTGGCCAAACAAACACAACAGCAAAAAGAAGCTTTACAGACATAGCTAAAGATGAAAATTCAAATAATTATTGGCTAGGTTATCAATTAGATAATTATAGCGCGGTTCAATTAGATCATGACCATCTTGATTTTGAACAGACAGATTTAAAGACAAAAGCTTATACATTAGCTTATGTTTTATCGACAGATAATACGGCAAAAATTTATCCATTTTTAAAAGCAGGTTTAGGAATAGCTCAACATAAATTTGATCAAAGTTCTTTTCCGAATAAAAATCAAATTGGTGTAAAATTAGGTTTAGGTCTTAATTTTGATTTGATTAAATACTTAGGCTTGCAAGCTGGTATTTCTTATCATTATTTTGATAAGGTAACTGATACAGCTAAAAATGCACAATTAGTTAATCCATATATCGGGATTAAATTTAACTTTGGAAAAGAGACTGTGGCCGCAGTGACTGAAAGAATCGAAAAAGCGGTTGCAAAAACAGATACAGATAAAGATGGTGTTGCTGACGAAGACGACAAATGTCCGAATACAGCTGCTGGTACAAAAGTAAACAGCTATGGTTGTGCAGATAAAGAAACAGCATCAGTTAAATTAAATGTTCTATTTAAAACTGGGCAAGCTGTAATTACTGATGATAGCCAAGCTGAAATTATTAAATTTGCAGACTTCATGAAACAATATCCAAATGTTAAAGCTCATATCAAAGGTTACACTGATAACACTGGTGCTGAAGCCTTAAATATCCGTATATCAAATAATCGTGCACAAGCTGTTAAAAAATCTCTTATTGCAAATGGAATAAACGCAGATCGTATCCAAGCAACAGGTTACGGACCTAAAGATCCAATCGCAGACAATACATCAGATGCTGGTCGCCAGCAAAACAGACGTGTTGTTGCAGAAATCACAAATAAGTAATTAGTTTTTTGAAATGAAACTTAATATTAAATCCCATGATGAAAATCATGGGATTTTTTTAGCCCTGAACCAAATACCTATCTGTTGTAAAGCCCTGAGCATTTAGCCACGGGTAGAACTCATTCTCAAGTAGCTTACGAGCCTTCATCAGATCAACGTTCTTAGGGTCATCGATACCAGAAGATAGAATCTCTAAAATTTGATTTTGTTTAAGACCTGCTTCCTGCGCTACGCGGTACGGAATCAACGTGTAAGTGATCATGCCGTAACGTGACCGATACCATTGGGGGAATTCGTTTTCGATAATGGATTCAACTTTTTTCTTAAATTGAAATTGAGGATCAGCGACTTTGTCCCGCATTTCAACGAAGTTTTCTAAAGCCATATCAGCAATCGCGTTGGCATTTGGGCGTTGGGTGTTGTTGTAAGATTTTAAAATATCATCCCAGTTTGGTTCATCAAAATGACTGCCTTTTTGTTTTTCTAAAAGCTTAAATAGGGTTGTGCAGTCTTCAAAGCCTGAATTCATCCCCTGGCCGAAGAACGGAACAATTGCATGTGAAGCATCGCCCATTAGAGCAATTTCGTCCTTATAGACCCAATTGCTTAATCTAACAGTCCCTAATTGGCCAACTGGGTTTTCCATAAAATCTTTGATATAATTTGGCATAAACGGAACTGCTGATTTAAATTCAGATTCAAACATGTTTTTTACATCAGTTTCGGTTTTAATTTTTTCAAAACTAAATTCGTGATTTTTATGGGGTAAATACAAAGTCATTGTATAGCTGCTATCAATATTTTCTAAACCCATCATCATGTGCGTTCCGCGGGCCCAGATGTGTAATTCATTTTTGGCCATTTCAGAATTTTTTGGCATAAATAATTCTTTATAACCAGAATCAAGCCAATCGGTTCGTTCTTGATAAGTTTGTGGATCTTTTGAAGCCAGCGCTTTACGAATAACTGATCCTGCTCCATCAGTTGCAAACAAAAGATCGTAGTTGATATTGTGGTTTTGATTATTTTTAGAAAATGTAAGGTGTTTGCTATCTAGATTAATAGCGTCTAAGTTTTCTTCAAAATTAAATTTCACTCCGATGTTTTGACATTCAGTGATCAGGGCTTTATTCAGCTCCCAACGTGAAACTGAATAATTACATTCCGTTTTGTTTCTGCCGTAAGGTTGAAATAGTTTTTCACCAGATTTTTGATGAATACCACGACCGTAAACGGGTGTGGTTAGCGGTAATATTTTTTTAGTGAGGCCTGCGATTTCTAAACCATGCAATCCGCGTGATGTGAGAATCAAATTAATACTGCGTCCAGCTTGCATGTGCAAATCTTTTGGGTTTTGTCGTTTTTCAAAGACTGTGACATCATAGTTTTGTTTTTTGAGCAAATAGGCCCAAAGTGATCCAACTAATCCTGCCCCAATAATTGTGATTTGACGCATATTATTTTCCTGTCGAAAATTCTTTCAGTAAATTAACTAATCCAAAAACATCTTCAAAACTATTGTACATCGGTACTGGTGTCGCACGAATGATGTAAGGCTCACGGAAATCAACAATGGCGCCAGCATGAATCATTTTATCAAACCATGATTTTGGTGATGCTTTAAACTTCAAACACAACATTGATCCGCGTTCTTTCGGTGTGATGATATCAACTTGGTCCGAAAGATTTTGCTGAATCAACCATTCAAAATAACTTGTTAGCTTGTCACCTTTTTCACGAAGATTTTTAATGCCTGCTTCATCAAATAATTCCATGGACGCACGTAGTGATGCTAATTGAAATATCGGGGGATTACTTAACTGCCAAGCTTCCGCAGTAGGTAGTGGTTCAAAGTCAGGGCCCATTTTAAAACGGCTTTCTTTATTGTGTCCCCACCAGCCTTCAAATCTAGGAATATTTTTTTGATTTAAATGTTTTTCATGAACGTACGCGCCTGCAAGGCCACCGGGGCCAGAATTAATATATTTGTAAGTGCACCACATAGCAAAATCGACGTTCCAATCATGAAGACTCATGTGCAGATTGCCTGCACCGTGGGCTAAATTAAAACCAACGACTGCGCCCACTTTGTGGCCAGCTTCAACAATACGTTGCATATTGAACTTCTGCCCTGAAAGATAATTACAATTCCCCAACATGATCACAGATAATTCTTTACCGTGTTTGTGTATTGTTTCTATAATTGAATCTTCAGACACTGTCATGCCATCAGCACCCGGGGTTAATTCAATAATCGCATCTTTAGGGCTAAAGCCATGATACCTAGCCTGCGAATCCACAGCGTATTTATCAGAGGGAAAAGTATTATTTTCTATTAATATCTTAAAACGTTCTTTTGTCGGTTTATAAAAACTAACCAACATCAAATGCAGATTCACAGTTAATGTATTCATCGCAATCACTTCAGAATTTTTTGCTCCGACAAGTCTTGCAAAACTAGCTGTGATAAAATCGTGATAGTGAACCCACGGGTGTGAACCTAAAAAATGGCCTTCGACCCCGTATTGAGCCCAAGACGATAATTCTTGATTCACAAAAGTATGCGCCCGTTTAGGCATCAGACCTAAAGAATGCCCTGCGAAGTATAATTGATTTTGACCATCTTTAGTTTGCGGGAAATGAAATTCATCTCTGAATTTTTTAAGAGGATCTACTTGATCTTGTTTCTGGACAAAAGCTAAATTATTTTCAAACATAAAAATCCTTACTATATTAAGCCGTGATGTGTACTTCGCAAACAGGTAAATGATCAACGTGTAATTGCACATGCATTTGGGATTGTAATTCAACAGCAGCAGTGGCAGCACCTGCCAACACAAACTGACCAGCTTGAATTTCTCGACCACGAAGGGCTAACAATCTACACTGTTCAATAATTGAAACCACAGGGTCACCTGATATCTCGCTGGACATTCCTGATTGTCTAATTTCACCGTTGATTGACATTTTCATGTTTAAATTTTTTAAATCTAATTTTTGAAAATCTTTAATCCATGGTCCTAAAATAAAATGTGATGATGATGAATTATCAGCGATGACATCTTCCATGGAAAAATATTTAAACTGATCATAACGTGAATCTAAAATTTCTAAACAGGCACAAACGGCATCAGTTGCGTCCAACACTTGTTCGCGGGTTACATCACCTTGAAGATCTTTTTTAAAAAGAAAAGCAATTTCTGGTTCAATTTTAGAATGAATAAGCGATGAGATATTAAAAGTCGAATTATTTTGAATTTGCATTTTTGCTGTCAGTTCACCGTAAAGTGGAGAATCCAAATTCATTTGTTTTCTTTTACCCTCAGATGTTAAACCCATTTTCAAACCGATTTTTTTTTCGCCTGATTTTTCACGAAGAGCGATTCCCAATTCTTGCACGGCATAGGCTTGTTCACGGTTCAGATTTATATTTTGTTTGCTTAACTGAATAACCGGAGTTTTATTTAAGCGGGCTTCGTGCAGCAGATTTGCGACTGATTCAAGAGATTGATTTTCCATGACATCTAACCTAAAACAGACAATGCTGGGGTCTCAACTAAAATCTTTTTTTTCGTCGTGATTTGACGACAATCGTAAGGTGTAGGTTTGCTGTGAAAATAAATGAGCGTCAAATTATCGATATTTCGCCGGTGATTAGCGAAAAAACAGCGGTCTTCCCAGGTGATACGCCTTTTTCTCATGATTTTTTGATGCAAATTAATCAAGGCCACAATCTGGATTTATCCACAATTAAAACCACAGTTCATATTGGAGCTCACACGGATGCTCCTAGTCACTACCATGAAAAGGGTGTTTCTATAGCAGAACGTGATCTTAATTATTATATTGGCGCCTGCCAAGTTATCGAAGTTTCATTACCACGCGGGGAACGCATTCGCCCCAAACACCTTACGCAGGACATTAAAGCACCAAGAGTACTTTTCAAGACAAAGTCCTTCCCCAATCCCAATCAGTGGAATAGTGATTTTGTAGCCTTATCAGCAGAGCTGATTGAATTTTTAGCATTAAAAAAAGTCATTTTAGTAGGAATCGATACTCCCTCTGTGGATTTAGCTGAGGATAAACATTTAGAAAGCCATAAAACGATTTATAAGCACAATATGGCTATTCTTGAAGGAATCGTTTTAGATGATGTGATCTCTGGTGATTATGACTTGATTTGTCTACCTCTTAAAATTGCAAAAGCTGATGCATCCCCTGTCAGAGCTGTGTTACTAAAATAGAGCTATGCAAAAAATATTAAACTATATCGATGGAAAACTTGTTCAACCTACCAATGGGAAGTTCTTAGATAACTTCAATCCTTCGCGTGGTGTGGTTTATTCACAAATTGCAGATTCAAATAAAGACGATGTAGGGCTTGCTATCGCTGCAGCTAAAAAAGCTTTTCCTGCATGGTCAAATTTAACAACAGAACAACGATCAAATTATTTACGCCTAATCGCCGAAGGTATTCTTAAAAAAATAAATTTATTTGCTGAAGCTGAAAGTATTGATAACGGCAAACCAATTACGTTAGCTAAAAATTTAGATATTCCACGAAGTGCAAAAAACTTTGAATTTTTTGCTGAAGCGATTACACAGTTTCACGGTGAAAGTTTTCGTACGAATGCGACAGCTGTGAATTACACAGACTATTTTGCCCTTGGCGTTGTGGCCTGTATATCTCCTTGGAATTTACCTTTGTATTTATTAACTTGGAAATTAGCACCGGCACTGGCTGCGGGTAATACCGTTGTGGCGAAGCCTTCTGAGATGACACCGATGACAGCCTACTTGTTATCTGAAGTTTGTATTGAAGTGGGTCTTCCTGCAGGCGTATTAAATATTATTCACGGCACAGGCCCCAACGTTGGTGCACCGCTTGTTGAGCACAAAGATATTAAAGCAATTACATTTACTGGCAGCACGCAAACCGGTCGTAGCATTGCTAATTCTGTTTCAGGGCAGTTTAAAAAGATGGCTTTAGAAATGGGTGGAAAAAACCCAAATATTATTTTTGCAGATTGTGATTTTGAAAAAACATTAGAAATGACTTTGAAATCGACTTTTTCAAACCAAGGACAAATTTGTCTATGTGGATCACGCATCTTTGTCGAAAAACCAATTTATGAAAAATTTAAATTAGCCTTAGTTGATAAAACTAAAAAATTAAAACAAGGTGATCCGCTTCTAGCTGACACTGAACAGGGCGCTTTAGTTTCTGAAGCCCACATGAAAAAAGTTTTAAGTTATATTCAATTAGCCAAAGACGAAGGCGGAACTATTTTAACTGGCGGTCGTAAAGCTGAACTATCTGCTGAATTGAACAAAGGCTATTTTGTCGAACCCACATTAATTGAAGGGCTTGATTACAAATGCCGCACTAACCAAGAAGAAATTTTTGGCCCAGTGGCGACAATCACACCATTTGAAACTGAAGCAGAAGTTTTAACAATGGCGAATTCTACTAATTACGGTTTGGCCTGTTCAATTTGGACAAGTGATTTAAACCGTGCTAATCGCATGGCGAAAAAAATGGAATCAGGAATTGTTTGGATCAACACATGGATGCTTCGTGATTTAAGAACACCATTCGGTGGGGTTAAAGAATCTGGTTACGGCCGCGAAGGCGGAATGGAAGCCTTAAAATTTTTTAGCGAAGTTAAAAATATTTGTATTCAGCATAACGAGTAGTTGTAAAGAGTAAGGGAACGAACATGACAAAGGAAATTAATTCATCACGAGCCCCAGAACCAGTTGGCGCTTACCCCCACGCAAGAAAAGTTGGAAATTTATTATTTTTATCAGGTGTTGGCCCACGTGAACGTGGAACTAAAAAAATTCCTGGTGTTGAATTGAATGCCGATGGCACAATTCAATCCTACGACATTGCCACCCAGTGCCACAGTGTTTTTAAAAATGTGCGTTCTATTTTAGAAGATTCAGGTGCTAGCTGGAATGATTTAGTTGATGTCACAGTTTATTTAACAAATATGAAAAATGATTTCCCGATTTATAATAAATTGTGGGCTGAATATTTTAGCGAAAATCCGCCGTGCCGAACAACTTTAGAAATTAATTGTTTACCAACACCGATCGCTATTGAACTTAAATGCATTGCAGTTGTTAAAGAAACTAGAAACGATAATAAATAAGCTAAAAAAATAAAGGCAAAACGATGTTTGGATTATATGAAGCTTTTAATTTTAAAAAATGGGTCGAAGAAAACCGCCATTTATTAAAACCCCCAGTCGGTAATAAATGTATTTGGCCACAACGTGATTTTATTGTCATGGCAGTTGGCGGACCGAACGAACGAACTGATTTTCATGTTAACACAGGCGAAGAATTCTTTTATCAAATTGAAGGCGACATGGTTTTAAAAGTCATCGATCCTGAAGGCCACATTAAAGATATTCATATTCATGAAGGTGATATTTATTTATTACCAGCCAATACGCCGCATTCTCCGCAGCGGGCCATCAACACAGTGGGTTTAGTGATCGAGAAAAAACGTCCTGAAGGATTAAAAGATGGTCTTCAGTGGTACTGTGAAAAATGTCACAACAAACTGTATGAAGAATTTTTTATTTTAAAAAATATTGAAACTCAGTTTTCTGAAGTTTTTGATAAATACTATAATAGTGAACATACAAAATGTAAAAAATGTGGTACGCTAAATGGTCGAAAGTGGAATCATGCTTAAAATTGATATTCACACACACATATTACCACCAGAAATCCCCCAGTTTAAAAAACAGTTTGGGTACGGCGGTTTTATTGAACTTAAAAAAAATCCAGGATGTAGCCACTGTGATATGGTGGATGATAGCGGAAAATTTTTTAGACGTGTTGAAGAAAACAGTTTTAATCCTGAAGCCCGCATCCGTGACTACGATCAGTTTCAAACCCAAGTTCAAGTTTTATCAACTGTGCCTGTGATGTTTTCATATTGGGCTAAGCCCCAAGATGGTTTAGTTGTCTCACAGTTTTTAAATGATCATATTGCTGGTGTTGTACAAAAAAGTCCTAAACGCTTTGTGGGCTTAGGCACATTACCAATGCAGGCGCCTGAATTTGCCGTTAAAGAAATCGAACGGGGCATGAAAGATTTAGGTCTTAAAGGATTTCAAATCGGGTCTCATGTTAATGATATGAATTTATCCGATGAAAAATTATTCCCTGTGTACGAGGCCTTAGAAAAACATAATGCCTGTTTGTTTGTGCATCCATGGAATATGATGGGCCAAGAAAAAATGAAAAAGTATTGGCTGCCTTGGCTTGTAGGCATGCCTGCTGAATGTAGTTTAGCTATCTGTTCAATGATTTTTGGCGGAGTATTTGAAAAATTTCCGAAATTACGTGTGGCTTTTGCTCATGGTGGCGGATCTTTCCCGTTCACATTAGGTCGTATTCAGCATGGATTTGAAGCCCGCCCAGATTTAGTCGCCGTTGATTGTAAAATTCAGCCGAAAGATTTTATCGGCAAATTTTTTGTCGATAGTTTAGTGCATGATCAAAAATCTTTAGAATTTTTAATTTCTGTCATGGGTAAAGAAAACATTTGTTTAGGCACTGATTATCCGTTTCCGTTAGGTGAATCACATCCTGGAAAATTAATTGCTGAAAGTAAATTAGATTTGGATGCACAGAAGTGGCTATATCATAAGGCCGCTTTAAACTGGTTGGATATGAAAGCCGAATTTTTTATTTAGTTATTAGATTATTATCAAGAGGTACATATGGATTTACAATTAGCAGGAAAAAAAGCCTTAGTGTTCGGATCTTCAACAGGTATCGGTCGCGCAGTGGCCGAATCATTACTGGCTGAAAAAACGACTGTGTTTGTGAATTCGCGCAGCCAAGAAAGACTTCAAAAAACAATTTCTGAAATTAAAGCTAGTGGCGGTGTAGTTGCTGATCTAACAAAACCCACTGAGGCCGCAAAAGCCACCCGCGAGGCCATTGAAAAAATGAATGGCTTAGATATTTTAATTATCAATACAGGTGGCCCTGCTAAGGGTGCTTTCGCTGATATTACAACAGAACAGTGGTTATCTGATTATCAAAATTTATGGTTAAGCTTTGTCGATGCGGTTAAAGAGGCCTTACCAGTGATGAAAAAACAAAAATATGGCCGCATTGTTTTAGTCACATCATTAGCAGCTAAAGAACCACTACCAAATTTAACCACATCCAACGGGTTACGATCTGGTTTGACTGGTTTATGTAAATCATTAGCCAATGAAGTGGCTGCTGATGGGATTACAATTAATATTTTATTACCGGGTTACACAAACACGGATCGTTTAAAAGAATTAAAATTAAGCGAAGATAAAGTAAAACAAATGGTTCCAGCCGGCAGATTAGGTGACCCCCGTGAATTAGCAGATATAGCAACGTTTTTATCCTCGCCAAAAGCTGGTTACATCACTGGACAATCGATAGCTATTGATGGCGGAGTTCTGCGCGGATTTTAATTTTAGAAACGATAAATAAGACCAGCGTTGTATTCAGAAATTGTTTGATCCATCGCTTCGTAACTGGCTTCATAGGCTAGTCTTATAACAAATTCATTATTTATAAAATAATTAGATTCAAAGTTAAAGTGATAGGGCCTGTTATC
>JAYSQO010000122.1:0-19517 GCA_043721535.1 Bdellovibrio sp.
ACCTTCAGCTTTAAATGTTTGAGTATTAAAGTATGAATAAAGACCTGAACCCATAGGGTCGGCTAAACGTATATGAATGGCGGGGGTTTGTAGTTTTAAATATTGAGAAATTCCAGCAATTGTTCCACCAGAGCCAACAGCTGAAATAAAAGCATCGATTTGACCACCCGTTTGCCTCCAGATTTCTGGACCTGTCGTTGAAAAATGAATATCAAAATTAGCGGTATTTTCAAACTGATTCACCCAAAAACTATTGGGCATTTCAGAGGCCTTAGTTCTGGCTTGATGATAAAAATGATTTTCATTTGTAAATGGACAAGGATCAACTGTAATTACATTTGCACCTAAAGCTTTTAAAATATGATATTTTTCAGCAGATTGATTGTTCGGCATAACTAAAGTGCATTTGTATTTAAATTCATGAGCTAATAGCGCTAAGCCAATTCCTGTGTTGCCAGCAGTGCCTTCGAAAACTTCAGTGTTTGTTTTTATTAATCCATTTTTAATCGCATTTTGAATAAGTCCCAAAGCGGTACGATCTTTGATGCTGCCACCTGGATTAAGGTGTTCGCACTTTGCATAAATATGATTACCAGTTAATTCAGATAGTGAATTAATACGTACAAGTGGCGTTTGTCCAATTAAAGACGAAATTTTTTGGCAGATTAAGTTATTCATTATGTATTAATCGTTTTTCCAGATTTTAAAACCTAATTTTTCAGCGTGAATTAAATCTGTTTCATTAATTTCAAAAACATTGCATTGACCTGTCGGGTTTCCGCACATTTGGGCACGTAAAAGCCCGTCATGCTTTTTTTCTTTTTGGTGTATCGTTAGTCCTGACAATTCAACAGACATTTTTTCCAAAGAAACACCGGCTCCATCTTCGCACTGAGCAGATCCATCTGGCTTATAAACTTTAACTTTTTTCATATAATTCTCTGGTTTAATACTTTTAGTTAATTTTTCATTTGTCGTGTTTTTTTGCGATGCTAAATCTTCAGGCTTGCACTGTGTTGTTGAACAAGCGCTGAGTGTCGCTGCTAATATCAGTATTGAAATAAATTTGATCATAAAACCTCTTGAATTATTTAAGCTCTATTATTTAGTTGTCTTACCTAATATAGGGAAAATTTAAATTATCTGAGACCATTTTAACTTGTAAGGCATAAATATTAGATTCACCAGAAATAAAATAAATGCGCTGACCTTTATCTGATACTGGCCTTGTTAAAACGCCACGGCCTGGATCAAAAGATCCTTTAAGTTCACCAGTGATTAAATCAAAAAATTTAACTGAACCCTGTGATTCACCAACAACAACTAAACCTTTATGTAAAGTGGGCTCAGTTGCTAATCCGACTAAATCAGATTTTTGCCAGATCATATCACCAGTTTTTTTCGAGACAGCTATCAACTGACCTTTTGAAGATGTATAAATCAATCGATCACCCGATATAATTGGCGCGCTATAACCGCCATTTGCTGATGACCATAAAATGGTTCCAGAACTTCTTGATACCGCATAGATTTTATCATCATAGCTGTTGATATAGATCGTATCTAGTTCAACCACTGCTGAAGCATCGATATCTTTAAATTTTGTATTACGATTGATAAGAACTTCCCATTGTGGAGTCCCCGTTTTAGCGCTTAATGAAACTAAAGATCCATCACTAAATCCTTGGTAAACAAGCCCTTGGTAAAAAGCTGGTTTGCCTCCGCCTCTGATCGTCATGCGATTTGAATTGTCTTGGCGATTATAAACCCAAATTTGACGTCCATTTGTGGCATCAAGGCAGTACAAAATATTTCCACCGCTGACAAAGTAAACGTAACCATCTTGAATCAATGGTTCAGCTGCGACTTCACTTTTAGTGTCGAATTCCCAAATGACTTTACCAGAATCTAGATCGATAGAATAAAAAATTCCGTTTAAACCACCGACAAATAATCTTGAATTGATCACAGCTCCTGAAGATTCAACACCATTTTCAATTTTAAAAGACCATTTTAATGATTGATCTAAAATATCAAATGATTTTAAGCCATCCATTGAATTCGCAGTAATCAGCATATCTTTGTAAAGAATTGGCGAAAAACGATTGATTTTACGATAGCCAATATTTTTTTGCGACAAAAGATCTGAAACCCATATTGGCTTTACTTCTAAAGTTTGCGAACGAGTGTTTGAATTTTTTTGTGAAACTGTTTTCAGCGTTGTTTCCGTTAACTGACAGGAAACAAAAAAAGACAAAAGCCCGAATAAACAAATGATAGTGGCAGATTTTTTAAACACAGGTTAAATTCCTGCATTTTTCTGAAACTGAATCAAACGTAAAACTTTTTCAACGTCTGGGTTTTTTTCTGCAGAGTATTCACCGTTTTTTGAATTCTTTTTAATTTGCAAAAGAACATCTTCAGCTTTTGCTAAATCGTTCATGTTTTTGTAGCACAATGCTTGATTCACTTTGGCTTCAATATGTAAATACTGTGCGTTTGAATTAGCGACGACTTTATCCCAGACAACAATAGCGTCTGCACATTTGTTGGCTAATGATAAGGCTTGGCCTTTTTTCATACGAACAAGCAGATTGGTCAAATTTGAAGACGTTGTTTCAGTTTTAGTTAACCATTCTGCTGCGACGTCTGGTTTATTTTCTGCCATTAAAATTTGCGCTAATTCAAGTGCCGCCATTTGACCAGCCACAGTTTTTTGTGCAGTTGTGATAAAAGTTTCAAGTTCAGCCTGCAGTTCTGGGATTGAAATAGGTGCTGTTTTGGCAGTTGTTTTAGCGTCTTGCTTTGCTTCTTGTGTGGCTTTGAATTGATCTTCTTTCATTTTTTTAATTTTAACATCGATCGCAAAAAATTGTTCTTGAAGTTTAGTTTCATGAGCAGTTTGACGGTAGTGATAAATTGTAAAAGCAAGACCGACCACAAGTCCAAAAGCTACAGTGATCGCGATTGATTTAATATTTTTTTCCATAAAGTTTGTCATAGAATTCCTTTTCCTTAAGTAGTAATTATCTGTTGTAAATTTCTTTTAAAGTCGTAAATGCACGATTAGATTTCCCCGGATGACGCTGCTTAAGATATCCGATTGTTTTAATTCTTTCCTCAGCTAGACGATCAGCTGCCGTGTGTGTGCCAATATTATCACGCTGTGCGATTTCAAAAACTTTTTTAACATTGTCATAAACTTTGCGTGTTTTTTCAAAGGCACGATCTGGTGAATAGCCTTCTAGTTCAACAAACACATTCATTAATCCACCAGCATTCACAACATAATCTGGTGCATAAAGAATACCTAATTCGCGAAGTTGATCACCATGTTTGGGTTCAGCTAATTGGTTATTAGCTCCGCCAGCAATGACTTTGCATTTAAATTTTGAAATTGTTTGATCGTTAATGATCGCGCCCATAGCACAAGGTGCTTGAATATCACATTCAACTGATAGAATTTCATCGGGAGCCACAGCTTTTACGCCGAATTGGTCATGACATTTTTTAACTCTGACCGGATCAATATCGGCCACAGTGACAATGGCACCTTCTTCAATTAAATATTTCACTAAATTGTGCCCTACATTTCCTAAACCTTGAACCGCAATGCGAAGACCCTTCAGACTGTCTGTTTTAAATTTTTCATGAACGGACGCTTTAATTCCCATTAACACACCATGTGCTGTATACGGTGAGGGATCACCAGATCCGCCGAAATCTTTTGGAATCCCCGTGACCCAAGGTGTTTCCATATAAATGTGTTCCATGTCTTGAACTGATGTTCCCACATCTTCAGCTGTGATATATTTTCCGTTTAACGAATTCACGAAATGACCAAATGCTCTGAAAAGACCTTCAGATTTCTGAGTTTTTGGATCACCGATAATAACCGCTTTTCCTCCACCCAAATTTAACCCCGCCGCAGAAGCTTTATAAGTCATGCCTTTTGATAACCGAAGAACGTCAATAAGGGCCTCTTCCTCAGTTTTATAGTTCCACATTCTTGTTCCGCCTAAGGCCGGACCCAAAGCTGTATTATGAATAGCAATGATGGCTTTAAGACCGACATTCTTATCATGACAAAATAAAATTTCTTCGTGGTCTCCGTACTTTTCAATAAACTCAAATGTACCCATAATAGAAAAATCTCCCGTTTGTATCAACAAAGTCTAGTCTTGTTATGATCACAGTCAATGATCAGACGTTACACTTCGCGCAAGAAATTAAGACTATAAATCAGTAGCTGATATCTTTAGTTTTAATGATGATTTGAGGATAGGTTTTAGACAGATAGATTGTTTTCTTGAAAGACAGGATCTTTGATTCTTTGATTAAAACACGACCGTGTTTTGTCGTGTTTTTTTGATTATTTTCGTTGCAAGTAGTAGTCAGGTAAAGCTGAAGACCCTTTTCTTTACCGACGATGACCTCTTTAAATTCAGCTGAATATTCACAGGCTGGAAATGAAATCACTGCTGGCTTTTCTATTGAAGCTAATAGCTTGTCGCCAAAGCGGCCATCAAAAGAAAGTCTGATTATTTGGGCATTTGTTTTAAAGTCGATCAGGTCAAATTGGGCAGAGATAGACTTAAAAAAAGATTTCGGGGCCGTAAGGGCTGGCCCCGAATAAATGAGTAAGAATAGGATCAAAACTAATGGCATGACACCATTATTCTAGATCTTTAAGTTCCTGCGCAAGTCTTTTATCGTTTTGTAAACGAGACGGCTTATATTGCTTTTTCTCTTTAGCAAAAGTTAAAAAATCTTTTTCAGTTTTAACGTTAATAGCTGTTGAATCGTTATCAGCAACAACTTGGTATTTGTTTCTTTGTTCTAAAGCTGCAATTTTAACGTCTTTAACTGACTCTTTAACTTGGGCGTGAAGTTCTTTTTGAGCCTTTGTGTTTTCTACAATAATCGAGTTGAAATCCACTGCAAAAGCTTGTGAAGTTATAAGTGAAGCTACTGTTACTAAAAATGTACCAGCTAAGAATTTTAAAGTTTTCATAAAATCTCCTCTTGTTAATTAATCCGTTATACATGTAATCATTGCAAAGACTGGACCCAACGGCCAAAGACCAAGTTCTCAGACTAAGACGCTGTAAACCTATAAAACGGTTAATAAGGACATCTTTTTGTAAACTTTTAAACAGGGTCTTTTTTTGTTAGTCAGGTCTTCGAATAGTGTTTGATAATGATGCATTAAAGTATTATGTTTCGCAGTCCATGAAGACCGTTTTTAGCACTCAAATCTATATAGAAAAAGCACTTAATTCCAAAGGCTTAGACCAAAAGATTCAATTTGAACTTATGGATGAATGCCAGTTGCTCTTAGACAGGGATTTTGAAGGTCATAAGTGGTCCAAAAAGAACTATCCCAATGGATATACTAGCTATGGCAGTTATGATCAGTTGCATAGCCTGAATTCAACGTTCAAAAAGCTAGGTTTAAAGGTCGATAGACACCTGGCTAATTACATCCAACAATTGGATTACGATATCAAACCCTCTGATCTAGAAATGACTCATTGTTGGGTGAATGTCATGCCTGAATTAGCCCAGCACACAGCTCATATCCACCCGCTTTCTGTCATTAGTGGAACGTTTTATTTACAAATCCCTAAGCTGGCCAGTAGCATTAAATTTGAAGACCCAAGGCTTCAGTGTTTTATGAACACTCCGCCGATTAAATCTCAATCTAAATTGGTGAACAAACGCTTTGTTGAATTAAAACCTCAAGAGGGCGATGTGATTTTATTTGAAAGCTGGCTTAAACACGAAGTTCCGCGGAATCAGTCCACAGAACCGCGAGTTAGTATTAGTTTTAATTATGGATGGAAAAAATAGCTATGAAACCAATGAAAATTAAATTAAATGAAGTGACCGAATCCGGCAAACAATACACATTTAACCGATCAACTGGTGAATTAAATTTTGATCTTAAAGATTTAATCGGTGATTTGCCCTATGAAGCTGATTTTTTTATTAAGCCCTTAAATTCTAAAGATTACGAAGTTAAAGGCACTATCCGAACTCAGACTTTCGAGCAATGTTCTTTATGTGGAGATCAATTTAAATTTAAAACGGAAGCTAAAATTAATGAGATTTTAATTCCTGGAAAAGATGAAATCAAAAATTCTCAGTTTAGTAAGTCAAATCACGTTTCTGAATTAAACGATGATGGCCCGAGTGTCTGTGAATACTATAATGATGTGTTTATGGTGGGCGAGTTTTTTCATGAGGCTATTGCTTTGACCGTTCCCTATAATCCAAAGCCCGATCAAAACGCTGATGGATCTTGTAAAGTTTGTTTAAAAACCCTGACTAACGAGTTATTTACATATGATGAAAAAATGGGCGTTGAACAAAAAGTGAATCCTTTTGGCACTTTGAAAAATTTAAAACTCAATTAAGGTAACAGCTTGCCTTTAGATCGGTTTTAATCCATAACTATTGTCTTTACATTTATTTAATCATTAACGGAGGATGAAATGCCTACACCGAAGAAGAAAACCTCGAAATCTCGCAGAGATATGCGCCGCTCACATGATGGATTAGCTATGCCTGGTATGGCTATTGATAAAAAATCTGGCGAACTTGTACGTCCTCACCGTGCTTTTAAAGCCGCTGACGGTGCCTTATATTACAAAGGCAAACAAATCAGTGCAGCAAAAGCTAAGAAATAGTTCTATTTCCTATTTAACTATTATTAACTATGTATAACACTAAAATATCTGGCGTCGGCTCTGACCTTCCTGTAAAAGTTCTAACCAATCATGATCTCGAAAAAATCGTTGAGACATCGCATGATTGGATTGTTCAAAGAACAGGGATTGAGCGTCGTCATGTCTTGGCCGATGGCGAAGGCACTTCTGACATGATCGTTCGAGCTTCTAACAGAGCTCTTGAAGATGCCAAAATGAAAGTCGATCAATTAGATCTTATCATTGTCGCCACATTGTCTGGTGATTATAAAATGCCAGCGACAGCTTGTATTGTGCAAGCTAAACTGGGCGCAAAAAATGTTATGGCCTTTGATTTGAATGCAGCCTGCTCAGGTTTTGTTTATAGTCTACATGTCGCCAACCAGTTTATCAGAACAGGTGTTTATAAAAATATTCTTGTTTGCGGGGCTGAAAATTTAACTCGAATATTAGATTATAAAGACCGTGAAACATGTATTTTATTTGGTGATGGAGCTGGCGCTTTTATCGTATCGCGCGCTGAACCTGATGATAAAAATATTATCTTAGCAGGACATTGTCATGCTGAAGGTATTCACGCTGAATTACTTTGGGCAGAAGCTGGCGGAACAAAAGTTCCGTTCTCGCAAGATGTTCTAGATAAAGGTTCGCACTTTATGAAAATGAAGGGTAAAGAAATATTTAAAAATGCAACGCGCGCTATGGCCGCATGTTGTAATGAAGCTTTAGCTTCTACAGGTTACACGGCTGATCAGTTAGATTGGATTGTTCCGCATCAAGCTAATCTTCGAATCACTGAAGCCGTCGCCAACCAATTTGATTTTCCATTAGACCGAGTTATTTCTACAGTTCATGAAACTGGCAACACGTCAGCGGCCTCAATTCCTATTGCTTTTGATATAGCCTACAGAGATGGACGCCTCAAACGCGGTCAATTGATTTTACTCACAGCTTTTGGCGCTGGATTGACTTCAGGGTCAATCCTTTTGAGATACTAATATGTATTCATTTATATTCCCCGGCCAAGGCAGCCAATCATTAGGAATGGGAAAATTTTTATTTGATGAATTCCCTGTATCTCGTACCACGTTTGAAGAAGCTAGCGACGCATTGTCATTCGATGTGAAAAAATTATGTTTCAATTCTTCTGATCAAGAATTAGCTCTAACAGAAAATACTCAGCCCGCTTTATTAACGGTATCTGTTGCGACTGCACGAGTTTTAAAATCAACTTTAGGATTATCACCAATAGCTACTGCAGGACATTCTATCGGTGAATATTCATCATTAGTTGTGGCAGAAAGTTTACGCTTTTCTGATGCCGTCAAAGCTGTCAGATACAGAGGTCAAGCTATGCAGTCCGCAGTACCCGTTGGCGAAGGTGGCATGACGGCTGTTTTAGGATTAGGCGAGAGCCAAATTCATTTTCTTTGTCAGTGGACTGAAAAAGAATCAGGATATGCGCCTGTTAATCCAGCTAACTTTAACTGTGATGGACAAATCGTTATTAGCGGTAATTTAAAAGCGTTGAACTGGTTGAAAGACAATTTCAAATCAGAAATATTTACCGAAAATGGCTTACCTGCTCCGACCCGAGCAAAACTAATTCCGTTACAAGTTTCAGCTCCATTTCATTGTGCTTTAATGAAGCCCGCTGAAGAAAAAATGAAACATTATCTGAACGATATTTATTTTAAAGACGCTGTAATTCCTGTGTTTCAAAACTACAATGCTAAAGCTGAAACGAACGCTGATTCTTTACGTGAAAACCTCATTCACCAGGTTTCTGGATCGGTCAAATGGACACAAAGTTTAGGGGCTATGAAGACCGCTGGGTATACCCGATTTATCGAATGTGGAAATGGATCAGTCTTAAAAGGCCTTCTTAAAAAAATAGACCCTGAATTCTCTGTATTTACAACCACATCGATCGAAGATTTAAAGCTTATTGAAGCAGCGCAAAAGTAGTCGTTTTCATCAGAAAATGCTTGAGTAACGGCATGACTTAAATACACTAGCCCGATGAATCCACAATTATATAATCTATCAGGAAAAAACGTATTTATCACTGGCGGAAGCCGCGGCATAGGCGCAGCAATAGTTCGTAAATGCGCCGAATTAGGTGCGCGTGTGGCGTTTACTTATTCAAGTCAAGAAGCCCAAGCTTCCCTCGTGCTGAGTTCTTTGCCTGGTGACGGTCATAAAATTTACAAATTAAATGTCAGTCTTCAATCGGAAGTTGATAGCGTTTCACAAACTGTACTTAAAGACTTTACTGAAATTCATGGTGTTGTGAATAATGCAGGCATCACTAAAGATCAGCTTCTATTAAGAATGAAAGATGAAGATTTTGATGCGGTTTTAAAAGCGAATCTATATGGAACTTTTTATGTCAGTAAAGCTTTTGCTAAAAATTTATTGCGTGCTAAAAATGCCTCAGTTGTGAATATTTCTTCAGTGATTGGGTCAACGGGAAACGCTGGTCAAGCTAACTACGCGGCTAGTAAGGGCGGCGTTGAGGCCTTCACAAAATCCATGGCTTTAGAGCTGTCTTCACGAAATGTAAGAACCAATGCTGTAGCACCAGGGTACATTAAAAGTGATATGACTGATGCTTTAACAGAAGACCAATTAAAACAGTTTTCAGAAAAGATTCCGCTAGGTCGGGCTGGTCAGGCCGAAGAAGTCGCTAATGCTGTTGCTTTTTTGCTCAGTGATGCTTCATCTTATATCACTGGGCAGACTCTGCATGTTAACGGAGGGCTTTACCTTCAATAAGTGATGCGGTAAGGTCAAACATCGATTTATGAGTTAAAATTTAAATTAAAAGTAATGATAAAGCTAAAATCAAAAGGGAGTATTTATGTCAGTACAAGCAAAAGTAAAAGATATCATCGTTGATCAACTTGGTGTGGATCCAGAAAAAGTAAAATTAGAATCAAAATTCATCGAAGATTTAGGCGCTGACAGTTTAGATATCGTTGAATTAGTTATGGCGATGGAAGAAGAATTCGACATCGAAATTCCTGATGAAGACGCTGAAAAATTAAAAACAGTTAATGACGTTCAAACTTACCTTGTTTCTAAAGGTAAAGCTTAATCCAAAAAAATATGGAATTGACTCGTAAGCACGGACAAAAAAGAGTCGTGATCACAGGTGTAGGGGCAGTGTCCCCTCTTGGTCTTTCTATGGACGAAACCTGGAAAGCTGCAATGAATGGTCAGTCAGGTATTGATAACATTACCCGATTTGATACGACAGCTTACGATGTTAAATTCGCCGGAGAAGTTAAAAACTTTAACCCCGATCTTTACATTGAACGTAAAGAACAAAAAAAAATGGATTTATTTATTCAGTACACTGTGGCCTGCGCAAAAATGGCCATGGATCAATCGGGCTATCAAGTCACTGATGAAAATTCTCACCGTATCGGCGCCATGATTGGTTCAGGTATGGGAGGCCTTCCGCTGATAGAAGAACAAATTAGAAAACTTGTTGAAAAAGGCCCATCGCGCGTTTCAGCTTTTTTTATTCCTGCAGCCATTACAAATTTAGCTTCTGGCTGGGTCACAATGAATCATGGCATTAAAGGTCCAAGCTATTGTATCACTTCAGCTTGTGCGTCAGGTGTTCACTCGTTAGGTGAAGCTTATAACTATGTACGCTTCGGATTATGTGATGCCATGGTTGCTGGCGGAAGCGAAGCCACTGTGACTGGTTTAGCTGTTGCAGGATTTAGTAATATGCGAGCCCTATCAACAAGAAATGATTCTCCTAAAGAAGCTTCAAGACCTTGGGATAAAGACCGCGATGGTTTTGTCTTAGGTGAAGGTTGTGCTATTTTCGTCATAGAATCTTTAGAATCAGCGATCAAACGTAATGCAAAAATTCTTTGTGAAATCACTGGCTACGGAGCCTCTTCGGATGCTTATCATATTACTTCGCCAGAACCTAACGGTGAAGGTTTCACATGGGCGATGCAAACAGCGTTAAAAGATGCGGAATTAAACCCAGAACAAATAAATTATGTGAATGCTCACGGAACAAGTACACCAATGGGTGATCCCATTGAATCCAAAGCTGTAAAAAGTCTTATGAAAGATCATGCTAAAAAAGTTTGGATCTCTTCAACAAAATCTATGACTGGACATTTACTGGGCGCTGCCGGTGCTCTTGAATCTGCTTTTTGCGTGAATGCGATTGTTCATCAAGCGGTACCACCAACGATCAATTTAAAAAATCCAAGTCCAGAATGCGATCTTGATTATGTTCCAAACACAGCTCGCGAAGGAAAAATAGATCACGTATTAAATAATTCATTTGGCTTTGGCGGCACAAACAGCTGTCTTATTTTTTCAAAATATAAGGATTAATATGATTACTGAAATCCATATCGCAAGTGATCATGCAGGAATTGAATTAAAATCTCAACTTGTGCAATTCATCAAATCAAATTTAAAACTGACCTGTACTGATTATGGCCCACTAACAACTGATTCCGTCGACTACCCTGATTACGCTGACAAAATTGCTACAGTCTTAAAAAATAAAACAAATGCTCTTGGTGTTCTTATCTGTGGATCAGGCCAAGGCATGTGTATGCGTGCGAATAAATTTTCACATATTCGTGCAGCTTTTGTTTACAATGACGAAATTGCTAAATTATCTCGCGAACACAATAATGCAAATATCATATGTCTTGGCGCGCGTTTTTGTAGCAAAGGTGACGCGACAAAATGGATTCAAACATTTATCAACACGCCTTTTTCTGAAGGTCGTCACGCACAGAGGGTTGCAAAAATATCTGGACCTACTACATAATAAGGTATGAACACCACTTCAAATACTTTACTCAAAAATGATCCTGAAATTGCAAAATTAATTCAACTTGAAGAAACAAGACAACAAGATGGTCTTGAAATGATTGCTTCAGAAAATTATGCCTCAACTGCTGTTATGCAAGCTCAGGGTTCTGTTCTTACAAATAAATATGCCGAAGGCTACCCTGGTAAACGCTATTACGGTGGTTGCCAATTCGTTGATAGCATTGAAACTTTAGCAATCGACCGCGCTAAAAAACTTTTTAAATGCGAATTTGCGAACGTACAACCGCATTCAGGGTCGCAGGCTAATATGGCTGTTTACTTGTCGGCACTAAAAGCAGGTGACGCAATTTTAGGAATGGATTTATCTCATGGTGGTCATTTAACCCACGGAAGCCCCGTGAATTTTAGTGGATTATTATTTAAAGCGGCAAGTTACAAGTTAGACGCTCAAACGGGATTAATTAATTACGACACCATTCGTGAAACGGCGAAAGAAGTAAAGCCAAAATTAATTATCGCAGGCTATAGCGCTTATTCACGAAAATTAGATTTCTCAAAATTTAAAGAAATTGCAACCGAAGTTGGTGCACAATTATTAGTTGATATGGCGCACTTTGCAGGGCTTGTTGCTAGCGGTCACCACGAAAGCCCAATTCCGTACGCTGACTATGTCACTTCAACAACTCACAAAACATTACGCGGACCGCGCGGTGGAATAATTTTGACACAGTCTGAGGAAAAAGCAAAAGCCATGAATTCAAAAATATTTCCGGGTATTCAAGGTGGACCACTTGAACACGTCATCGCTGGTAAAGCTGTCGCTTTTGGCGAAGCGCTTTTGCCTGAATTTAAAACCTATATCGGTCAAGTGATCGAAAATGCACAAACACTGGCTGAAGATTTAAAATCGCAAGGTTTTTACTTAGTCACTGGCGGAACTGATAATCATTTAATCCTTTTAGATTTGAAACAAAGCCAAGTTCCTGAAGCGCTGACTGGTAAAGTCGCTGAAAACATTTTAGACGAATCTGGTATTACAGTGAATAAAAACACTGTGCCCAATGAAACCAGATCACCGTTTGTGACCAGTGGTATTCGTATTGGAACACCCGCTTTAACTACACGTGGAATGAAAAAAGCAGAAATGAAACAAATTGCCAAATGGATTTCATTAGTATTAAAAAATCCTGATAGCACAGATATCCGACATCAAGTTCATCAACAAGTGAAAGATCTATGCAAAAATTTTCCTATTTACTCATAATTCTTGTTTTAAGCGCGTGCGGAAGTTCTCCGAAAGCAACATCAGAGAACCCTGATCAAGCAACTCAAGTTGATAAAGAAACAAATTCCATCAAGACAACAACACAGAAGTCGACACGTAAAAAACCATTCTTTGATTGGCCCGTCGTTGAAGCCCGCATGACTCGTGGTTATTTGCCCCGTGGCACAAAAAAACGTCGTAGGCCACACAAAGGAATAGACTTAGCTGCTCAGCGCGGGACCGCTGTTTTAGCTTCACATGACGGCATCATCATTTACACGGGTAAAGAATTCAAAGGCTACGGCAAAATGATTATGATTGAAAAAGATAACTGGGCTACTTTGTACGGACATCTTGATAAAATCGTGGTCTACGAAGGTCAAAAAATTCGCCAAGGTGAAGTGATTGGTGCATTAGGCAATACAGGAAGATCTTCAGGCCCACATTTGCATTTTGAAATCCGCAAAACAGATGGGCCTATAGATCCATTACCCTATTTACCTGCTGGCGATGCCTTAACAAATGATGTTGATAATGATTCTGAGGAATACTAATTCAATAGAAAACTATTTTTTTGCGGCTGTCCCTGCATAATTGATGGAGCCACAACTCCAAATAACCATAGCACAGTTGGCGTTGTATCGATTGT
The DNA here is from genome assembly GCA_043721535.1 of Bdellovibrio sp. Classification (GTDB taxonomy): domain Bacteria; phylum Bdellovibrionota; class Bdellovibrionia; order Bdellovibrionales; family Bdellovibrionaceae; genus Pseudobdellovibrio. The sequence goes on from JAYSQO010000122.1 coordinate 13,451, forward strand.
ATTTACAGCATCAGCTATTGCGTAATTTTTCTTAACAACATTGCCCCAAACGATCCACGGGATTACTGTATCATCATCTGAAGCGCTTCCGTGATTAAATCCTGAACCACCATGATCCGCAGTGATAATCACAACAAATTTTTTATCTTTTGTGTTTTTCAAAAGGGTATCTTCAATAATTTTAATAGCAGCATCAACATTTTTTAATGCTTTCATTTGTGCAGCACTTCCCCAACCTGAAGCGTGTCCTGCCACATCAGCATCAGGCATATGCACAAATAAGAAATTTGGTTTTTTTGTAACAAAATAAGCTGCTGCTAATTTTGCAGATTCAATGGCGTTGTCAGCCTTAAGTGAAAATTCATTATAACTATTTTTAACTTTTAAATGTCTAAATTTTGTTTTTGTAGCAAACAGCGCAGTTGAATAGCCCTGTGCTTTCAATAAACCATGAACTGTTGGTACTTTAACCGCACCTTTGAATGGATTCCAATTATTCCAATCAATTTTATGAATTTTAGGTGTTACGCCAGTCAACATCGATGTGTGCGACGGTAACGTTTTACTGGGGAAAATAGTGCGTGCAGAAAACGTAGATCCGCCGTCTGCTGTTAATCTTTTTAAGTTTGGCATTTCGCTTTTTGCCATCACAGATGGCTTGCCACCATCAATACTAATCACAATCACGTGATCAACATTGGCAGCGAATAAAATTTGTGTCGAGATCAATGAAAAAATAAAACAAGCGGCAGCTATCCTTAGCATCATGTTCTCCTCCGATGAGAGACTAACGAATGTTCTTTGTATGTCTTAATAATAATTTAACAAGGTGGATCCAGAGTTAGATAATTTCGCAATCCACTACAGAAACTATTTAAAGGTCGGGCTTTTAACCTATTATGGGGTACTGAATCAGTCGGGTTTTAGGCATAAAAAAACCCGAGGTTTGATCTCGGGTTTTTTATTAAGTTTTATAAATCATCTTAATTTAAAAATTAAATTATAAAGCGATCACTGTAGCTAAAGTGTAAGACAATTGTTCTTTTCTGTAGAACTTAGGAGCATCGGTGTAAGCGCCTCCTGATTTTAAATCAGTCGTTGCACTAATTTCTGGGTAAAAAGCTAATTTTCCGCCTAAGAACGTAAACCCAGCGCCTAATGCGCTAGTGTACATATCACTCATAGAAGTTTGTCTTTCTGAAGACATTCTGTGATCAAAACCTGCATTGATATAAGTCTCAATATTATCAGAAGCTGCGTATAGCAAATTTAGATTATGAATTAATCGAGTTGTTGCTTCAAATGAACCGGCTGCACCAGTGTTTTCGTTAATAAATGATTCTTTGGCACCAAGAGATTGACGAGTACTTGTGCTATAAGCGACTGCCCATTTTGGGTTAATCACCCATTGAGCATCAGCATCTAAACGTATTATTCCATTAAAGTTTTCTAAGTCTTTACCAAAATTCGTTGCTTCAGCAGTTGCATTTGGAATGTAGTAATACAACTGTGGTGCAATATCTTCTGAACCAAGGATGCCTTTAGTTTTTGCACTTAATGTAGCCACTGTAAAAATTTGTTTAGTTTTTGTTGTATTTTTACTGTCGAATTCATAATTCATGTACTGACGTAAACCAAATTTATTTGTGTCAGTTATTTTATAAGATAGTCCAGCGTAACTAGTGCTACCGATAACCATTTCGTCAGTAGTTTTAATTTGGCCGTTAGCTGCTGAAATATCATTAACCAACGTCACACCCCATTTTTTAGCAGGGGCTGCTGCAGGAAGAGTTGCTGTTGAAGCTCCAGCGGCTGGGGCTGCTGCAGGCGTAGTTGCCGTCGCAGTGTTTGTTGTTGTTTTTGCTTTTTTTGTGCTTGTCGTAGATTGCTGTGCTTGAGCACCGATTGCTAAAACAAGTAATGCTAAAGTTATTGTTAATTTCACGAATTTCCCCCCGGAAAAGTGTTAGTGTCTGTACAAGTGTCTATACACATACTACGCAAACAAAGTGCCATAATTCGGAGTCAAATCAACACCTAAATAGTGAAATGAACATAAATTTGCCTAATATATAATCTTTTCATGGGTGATTTTCGGAGAGTTAGATAATTTGATGGTGCCATTTATCGCCCAAATTTATAAGACAGATAGAAAAAATATAAAGTCTAGATTTTGATCATCTTTTGACAATCCCTCACCACTCCTTACAAAATTAAATATGAACCAAAAAATCTCTCTCGTTTTATCTGGTGGCGGAGCCCGTGGGGCCTATCAAGTCGGAGTTCTTAAAGCTGTCTCAGAAATTTTAAAATTACCCGCAGAGGGCTCCCCGTTTAAAATCTTATCTGGATCAAGCGCCGGCGCGATTAATACAGCAAAGCTTGCCACAGGTTCTAAAAACTTTGTCGCAGCGGCCGATGAATTAGTTCAGCTGTGGTCAAACATCAAATCAGACCAAGTCTATAAAACTGATTTATTATCACTAAATAAATTTGGTTTAGGTGCGCTTTTATCTTCATCTAAAAAGTTTAATGCCCTACTTGATACGACACCTCTGAAAAAATTGATTGAAGACAATTGTCAATTTAGCCGCATTCAAGAAAATCTTGAAGCTGGCATTTACGACTCAGTGATTATTACTGCCAATAATTACTTAACCAACACGGCCACAAGTTTTATTCAATCTGCGACAAGGGTAAATCAAGAGTTAATGTTTTGGAAAGAAAGCCGCAGAAAAGCGATTCATGCTGAACTAAAAACCGAACATATAATGGCTTCATCGGCGATCCCCGTTTTATTTCCCCCGATTAATATACAGGGTCAACCCCACGGTGATGGTTGCGTGAGAAATAATACTCCATGCAGTCCCAGTCTGCGTATGGGCGCTGATAAATTATTTGTCATTGGTGTAAGAACTCAGTCATCCGCTGAAGCTGTGTTAAATATCGAACAAAAACCTCATAGTGAGGCCTCGATGGTTCGCATTTTTAATACATTATTAAACGCAGTACTTTTGGATTCTGTTGAGCAAGACGTGCAACGTATTCAACGTATTAATGAATTGGTCGACGAAGTTAAAAAGCTTAATCCCAAATTTGAATCTAAAAAACTAAAAAAAATTCCGGCTCTTTGTATTTCACCCAGTGTAGATATTGGCGAAATTGCCCGACAAAAAGCCCATCATATGCCGCGAATTTTAAGATTAAGCATCAATGCCTTTGGCCAACTTGACGAAGCCAGTGAAATTCTGAGTTATTTGTTGTTTGATAAAGAGTTTTGTAAGAACCTAATAGAGATCGGTTATAATGATGCTTTAAAACAAAAAACGGATATTGAGAGATTTTTTAATGAATAAATGGTTTATCAATCAAAATAGTTATATTCGTGGTCCTTTTTCAAACGAGGATGTGAAGCAATTTATTGTGACTCACCCCAGTGATCTGGCACAAATTTACATTTGGGCCAGAGGCTATTCTGAATGGATTCGCGGCGACCGCTGGAACGATCAAAAAATTATCGATCAGTATAAAACAGCTTCGATGATGGCCCATATTCCAAAAACTAAAGAAGCTGCAACCAATAATTCTGTGCCTCTTACGCAAAATAAAAGTTCTTCGTCACAAGACATTCTAAAAAGTGTGGCCGAGCATACTGTTGAAAAATATCGTGTTCAATACAACTTCGTGACTCAGCCAGATATGTCTTTTGATGAATTAATTCAATTCACAGCCAGATCTAACGATGTTTCAAAAATTGCGGTTTTTGATAAAAAAGCCCAAGAATGGAAAGATATTTACAGCATTCCGCAAGTCGTATCGAAATTGGGAATCACCCGACGCAAAGGTCAGCGTGTTCCCATTTTAGCACAGTTCACAGGAACAAAAGCTTTCGATAAAAATCAAATGACCCAAAAAGTCATTACCATAAGTCAAGGTGGTATAGGTATCACCGATAATTTTGATTTAAAACTTAGCGAAGTCATCAAAGGACAACTTACAAGCCCACACTTTTATTCGCCGATCACGATTGAAGCTGAAGTCACATATTCAGGTTTAGATGGCTATGTAGGACTTAAATTTACCCACATCAATGACGAAGGTAAATCTTTGATTACCGACTATGTTAAAAAGTTTATGAAAGATCAACCTGAGTAAAGCAACCGCGAACGGCTAAAGTTGAATCTCTTTTGCCTTGAAAACCAAGACGTGGAATTAATGTAAAACCATGCTTTTTTAGAACCTGCTTTAATATTCCGGTGCAGGCATAGGTTGTTAATAAACAATCAGATCCAGCTGTTTTTTCTATAAAATCATTTAAAAAATCTTCTGACCATAAAGGATGGTCTGTTTTCTGGCTAAAGGCATCGAAAGCGATGTAATGAAATGGGTTATCTAATCTAAAATCTTTATTTAATTCTGATTTTAGATCGAGTTTGATTTGAGGATGATTATTTTTTAAAATACTTTTCATCAGATCAAAAACTTGATTTTTGTCATAGCTATGAATTTCACAAACAGATTGAAACATTTTTTGATGAATAGATTTTTTATCTGACTGATTAAAGTGATTTTTAAAAGACTGTATTAATGCAGATTCTTTTTCAAAACTTGTTATCTGTATGGTTTGTAAAAAATTTTCTTTTTGGAATAGGCCAATTAGCGAGGTCTCTATATAGCCAAGGCCCAGTCCGACAACGGCTATATTAAACTGTTCAGTGTCTTTAAATGGCCATGCCTTTAGTGTCTTTTTCAGGGGCTCTATATAAATGTAAGCTGTTTCTGTGGCCGCCCCACCTGAGTGGTGCATGGATTCAAGTTTATCACTTATTGAGCTTTTTAAGCGCAAAGTGGGGCTGTTATCTGCAGTTATTTCAACAGTGAACAACGATTGCAATGATGGACTTAAGATCAATTGATTATTGTCTTTATTCATTTTATACCCTGATCCATGGAAAAAGGCTGGCGGGGTTTACCCTATCATACGATTGCAGAACACTACAAAAGAATCTTTGGCGAAAAAGTCTATAAGATTCCTGTGACTGTGGTGGATGACTGTCCAAATCGCATGGGTTTAAAGGGTATGAAAACCTGTAGTTTTTGTGATGTCTGGGGATCTGCCGCCCGCGAAGAATCTTTTACCATGTCTTTACGAGATCAAATTGAGAAGTATCAAATTCAAGTCGGTGAAGAATATAACTCAAAAAAATTTCTCGTTTACTTTCAAGCCTACACAAACACATTCACAAAAGTGTCGCAGCTTCGTGAGAACTTTGATACGGCTTTATCGTACCCATTTGTAAAAGGTTTTGTTGTTGGCACCCGACCTGATTGTTTATCTCCAGCAGTGTTAAATTTATGGCAAGAATACAATCAAAAATCTTTCGTCGCTGTTGAATTAGGAGTGCAAAGCTTTTTTGAACCTCATTTGATTCACATGCGCCGTGGTCATACCGCCGCTGATTCGCTAAAAGCGATTCATAAAATTGCTGATACAACATCTGTTGATTTAGGAATTCATTTAATCTTCGGATCACCAGGCGAAACTTTAGAAGAAATCAAGCAGACAGCGTTGATCTGTAATGATTTACCGATTACAAATATTAAACTTCATAATTTACATGTTCTTAAAAACACTCAGCTAGAAAAAGAATTTCATGCGGGTGAATTTCTACCGATTGAACGCGAAGAATACACTGAGCGTGTAAAGATGTTTTTATCTTACCTTCATCCCCGTATAGCTGTTCATCGTTTAGCGGCCTTTGCTTCACGCTGGGAAGAATTAATTTCTCCAAGGTGGACATCAGACAAAATGGGTACTCATCAGTTTATCATTGATGAGCTTCGCAAAGCTAAAAACTATCAAGGCTGCCAGCTTCATCTACAAAATGAAGATGACAAGTTTTTAATTGAAAAAATGCGGCTTTCTGTTGAGCGAATTGACAGCAAATTGCAGTAAATTTCAGAATCTGAAATTCTTAAATCATTTGCAAGAGTAAAAACTTGTCATCTTCATTTTGTAGATGAAGCTGGCAGCCTTGATAGTTTTTAGCTTTGCGAAGCTCATCAA
>JAYSQO010000123.1:0-19500 GCA_043721535.1 Bdellovibrio sp.
TTAGCTTCGTAACTAAAATTCTAAGAAGTTCTTGAATTTGATTGGATCCCTTTTATCCATTCATGACACAAAGCATTCCACCATCAACTGAGAAGAACCTCAACTCACTCAGTCTAAAAATTATCTCAAAGTTCTAAATGAAATCATTAACAAAGCATTCCACCATCAACTGAGAAGAACCGAAGAACCCCATCTGCCCGTTCCTAAATCTCACCATTTAGTAGCTATTCGATCATTTCTTTCGCAATTAGCTTTTCAATAATAGCCGCTTCGCTCAGACCATTTTTCTTCTTCAGTACGTCGATATCAAAAATAGCCTGCGGGCTAAGCCTAAAAGTTTTCATCACTTTTTTACTATCATCTGTTTTCGTTCGTCGGTCGTTTAATGGAATATTCATCCACACTTTTATTTTTTTATACGGCATATTTAAAAAATCATGACCTTCATCTTTATGTTCACGCAAATCATTCAACACTTCGTCTAAATTTAATATTTTTTTAATATCATCAACGATGAAAGCCTTTGGTAAACGTAAGATAGCCGCTGGCAAGACCTCTAAAATACGTGGTTCAACATTTTGGCCAGCCCAAATCATATCTTTAATACGAATACGAGCCTGGTAATATTTTTCAAAATTGATATTCGTTTTTAAAAATCCTTTTTTAACTAAAAAAGCCATAGCCATTTTATAACGAAGATCTTTTCGCTTTTTGTCGTCTAGCAAGGCTGCTTTTTTAATTTGGTCTATCAAATTTTTATTATTCATACTTCATCCTAAATAAACTTTTTTAAATCTCCACCCGCTGCCACTAATCTTGAAACTAAGTTTGGATATTCTTCAGATGCAATTGCCTGTCTAATCAATTGAATATTTTTTTCAGGTGCCTTAACAGCTTTGCTGACTAAAGCAGATTCTGGATCTATGACTACAACTTCAATCATTGCTAAAGCTAAGAAAGTTGAAAAATGGCTGCCTTCGGGAATAAATATTAAGAAACTATCTTCATCATAAATGAATCCATAATCTGGCAAAATTTCTTTTAGATTTTGTTTAACAAAATGATCAGCTTGTAATTGAGCATCCAAATCACCAGTTTGCGCGAGAGTTAGCTTAACTGTGAGTTCTGGCTGAAGAAGCAGACTAGTTTGACCAAGAATTTCGATTCGTGTTTGAGGAATTCTTCGAGCACCTCTCAAGTCACGCTCTTTGTTTTCGTTCTCAACTCGCTTATTGAGCTCTGTGAATACTTTTATAAGTTCGTTCTTCATATAATCTCTCCATCCTTATTATCGGCTATTTTTATAATAAAGTAAATACACTATTTTAATTAGTATTATCAAGTAGTTATATGTATATGTAAATATTTGGATAATTATCTATACCGCGAGGCATGGGGGTTCGACTCTATCACTGGGCACCATTTTTGTTTCTCACACAAGCCAAAAAAAAATCAGCGACTCCATTTAAGCGAAGTTGCTGATTAAAAATTACTTAAGAAGCAATTTATTTATTAATGTAATCGATCTGACATACCAGAGCTATTATCAGAACCCTGAGTTTTCACAATTTTATTGTAAATACCCAACAATAAAATAGATGGCGCCCAAAGGCCCACAAAGTTAGCCATTCCTTTTTTTTCTGAAGTTGCTGCTAAGCCTGCTGATAATAACATCGACGCAAATGCGAGACCCAAATAAACACCTGATGGTATTTTTGATGTTTGGTTTTCAATAGCTTTTGTAACCACACCTTCTTCATGGCTTTCATCCTTTTTCACAGAATTATTACTTGAAGCACTACTCACATGGGGATGACTACCGCCATCCATTGAGTCTTTAATTTTTTGCGATAATTTATTGTTCGGATTTGATGACTCCAGCATAAGGCCTCCTGATTAAATTGTTATTAAAACTCTATTCGTATAAATCTGTGATTCTATCAGCTGTACTTGTATCTTTGCTTTTATAAGATGAAGATTTCCATTCACCTTTTGCTTCTCCAGTTGAAGAAATATCTTTTGCACCTGTGGTTTCAAGACATTTTTTTGCTCTTACAACTTCTGCATCTGTATCGGCATGAACAGAAAGTAAAATTCCTCCGCCCTTAATAAAACCTTCGTATCGTTTAGCTTCGTATTCTGGAATCCCAAGTCCGATCAATGCACCTGTTACTCCACCAACAGCTCCACCTACTCCGGCACCAGCCATTGCAGCCATTATCGGACCAGCTGCGATGAAAGGTCCAACTCCAGGAATTGCTAATGCCCCGATTCCGACTAAAACACCAAGTGTTCCACCGATAACTGCGCCAGCACTGGCTCCTGTTGCTGCTCCTTCAGGAGCTTTTGTTCCCTTAGTGTGAGCAAAATCCTGCGAGCCCGAACGATCAGGCATCAACACAGAAATATCTGCTGCTGAAAAACCATCTGCTTTCAAAGTATCTACAGCTCTTTCGACCTGAGAACGTGATTGATAAATTCCTAAGACTGCTTTGTTTTTACTACTCATAAAATTCTCCTTTTAAGTAAATGCTAGTTTGTTGTTTCCGGTGTGACTGCAATTTCATTAACGACATTTGATGTGCCAGCTGCTGCTCGGGCAAATTTAACGATGCTCTTTAGTTCATTCATTGTACGCACTGGGCCTTTTAAAGTCACCTTGCCATTGGTAGTAATGATTTTTATATTTTGTGCATACGTCGAAAAACTTTTCTGCCTCATGATGTCTTTACGAATGCGCGCTGTGATTTGCATATCTTCTTGATTTGATTTTTGCCGATCTGCAGTCATCAAATTTAAAGTGCTGTCAGCTTCATTCACTTTAGAATTATCCTGGCCAACTTTAGGATTGTCCTGACCAACCTGAGAAAATGAAGTCGCACTTAAAATCACCGCTAAAAATGTGCACGTCATTATTTTATTTATTAATTTCATAAAAACGACCTTTCTTTTTATTTAAGATTTGCTAGATTTGTTGTTATAGCTTTTGTTGTCTTTTTTATTGCGATCGTCAGATGGATTTTGTTTGTCAAATTTAGATGACGAATTTGATCCAGCATTTTGTTGATTGCTATCTGATTTTTTATTTTCTTGAGCATTTGAAGAATCAGTACGTTGACCTTTGTTCATTGCGTTTTTTTTATCGTTGTTCATATTAACTCCTAGTTTATTGTTATTGTTCGTTTCATCATTTTTTGACGTTCATCAACATCATCGTTCTTGCAATCTGCAATACCTTTGCCAGCAACGAATAAGCTTCTACTGCAATCTAAGTATGACTCAGCGCTAAAATTTTATTTTGCGCGGGTCATTAAGCATCATCACGGTGCAAAAATACTCATGCTCCAATTATTTCGCAGTCTATATATCTCTAAATTGTTTTTATGTTGGCTTAGTGATTGCTAATACCTATTAATTGTTAAAATAAAAAAAATGGAGACCAATATGAAAATGAAACAGAAAAAAAAACTTTTAAAATTAAAGAGTACTCAGATGAAGGCAAAAGCAAATGTAAAAGCAAAGCCAAAAACTCATTTGAAAGCGAAAACAACAACCAGTGCTGGGGATATTACGTCATTGATCCTGCGTGATCACGAAGCCCTTAAAAAACTTATTTTGAATCTAAAAGATTCTAAAGTTGAAATCTCAAAAAAACGGCCTGCTTACGAAGAATTTAAACGTGCTCTGAAAGTTCATGCTCAAGCTGAAGAAGAAAGTCTCTATGTTCATATGAAAGAAGAAGACGAAGGCGATGATCTACGTGTTGAAGGCTACGAAGGCGACACTGAACATTCTATAGCCGTTGATCTGATGCAAGAAATTGATGAAATAAGAAGTAATGATGATAAGTGGATGGCTAAAGTTAAAGTCTTAGCAGAACTTGTAGATCTTCATATTAAAGAAGAAGAAAACGAATTCTTTAAAAAAATTCGAAAAGAATTTAGCACACTTGAACGTACCGAAATCGGCAAAGAATATTCACGCTTACTTAATCAATTTAGTGCCGATGAAGACGCAGAAGAAGAAGCAGAGGACGACGAAAAAACAAAACCCACTGCAACAGCTGAAGTCTGGGCTTAATTTATTTATTGAACATATAAAACAACTAACAAAAGGGGAAGTCATGAAATTAAAAACAACTATTGACAATGTGAGTGGTAAAATCGGAATGCCAATTCTGCTTTATTTCTTGGGCGTTCCTGGAATATTTGTAATTATAATTTGGGCTTTTTTCTATAGCGGAAAATAGCCAGGTGGGCTCTAGTTCTTAATACGCTAGAGCCCAGCCATTTTTTACCTTTTTTACCTGTTAGAATCCTGACAGTTTCTATTCATCAAAATTCGCCTAGAATCAGCTTTACACATTGAATAAGGAGCCCCCGCCCATGTCTAAAGCTAAATTATTACCATTTATTATCGGATTAATTATTTCAACAAGCCAAAGTACTATGGCTGGCGACATGTGGGACAACTGTTCTTCAGCTGATGGCTATGTACATTTAGACAATGGCATATTATCAACTGAAGCATTGGGTGAAATACCAGTGATTTCAGTTCAGCTGATGCAAAAAATTGAAACTATAAAAGATATGTGTATTCTTAAGCAGTCTCAAGTTGAAGTCATTGCTTACATGAATGAAACTACTGTCGAGAAAGTCACATATAAAATTAAAGGTGCATCAGTAGAATCTTCGATCATCATGCTTTGCGAAAGAGGCGGCAGCGGATTACCAGCCGCGGAAGACTGCGAATAATCGAATTTTGTTGATCTGATTGGCAATAAAAGCTAAATATAATCTGAATGAAAAAAGAAATCCTTAAAATGGTGGCTGGCTTTAGACGATTCAGAGATCGTTTTTTTAGCGAAGAAAACTCTGTATATGATCGTTTGGCAAGTTCTGGCCAGCGGCCAAAAACGTTGATGATCGCTTGTAGTGATTCACGCGTTGATCCCGCTAATTTATTTTCAATTTCCCCAGGTGAAGTTTTCGTTGTGCGAAATGTTGCAAACCTTGTCCCGCCTTTTGAATCGAACATGGGCTTTCACGGGGTCAGTGCGGCGATTGAATTTGCCGTCATTAATTTACAAGTCGAAAATATCGTGGTTCTTGGTCATCGTCAATGCGGTGGGATTCAATCTTTATTTCAACCTGAAAATATTAAACAAGGTGGATTCGTTTCTCAGTGGATGTCGATAGCGAAAGACGCCAAGGAAAAAGTTTTACTAAAACTTCCACATGCTGATTTGCAGACTTTATGTAAAGAATGTGAACAAGAATCAATTGCCACATCACTGAAAAATTTAAAATCGTTTCCATTTATTGAAGAAGCTATTGCAAAACGTGATATGCAAATTCACGGTATTTATTTTGACCTTGAACAAGGTCAGCTGTGGTATTATGACGATGCTATCGATGCTTTTAGTGAAATTGGCTATATTTAGGGACTTAATAAATAAAGACTTGGTTAGACCAAGCCTTTATCATTTCATAAATCTTATTTAAATAAAAACTAGTATTTTTCAGAATGAAATAAATTGCTGATTGAATCGCTAACAACCACAACTGATTTACCAGAAAATTTGATGATGCTTGCAGTGGATTTTGCAGAAGCTTTAACAACATCGACAGACGCTGAACCAACAGTTTTCATTGAAGACCATACAGTGTTACCGAAACTAACAACTGCATCAGCAGAAGACGTTACAACAGCAACAGATGTGTTTTTAGAAAATGTAAATACATTTCCAGCCGCGTCAGCAACAAAACCAACAACTTTACCAGAATCGTCAACAACTTCACCGACAACTTCAGATGTTGCATCAGATGAACCTTTAACTAAGTTTCCAGTTTTATCCATAGAAAATTCAACACCTGTTGAAATCCAATTAGCTACTTTGCTAGCCATATTTCCAGTCACAGTTGCAGAGCCAAAAACTAAAGTTTTAGCTGAGTTCCAAACAGTGATTGTTGCATTTTTACCAGTATTTGCTGCATCACCAGATAGTTCGATAACAACGTTAACCGCTTTCTTAGAAACATTCACAGAAGATTCAAGAACTTTACCAGTTGAAGTTACAACAAATTTTGATCCATCAACAACTAATTCAGATGTGTTTTGCGAAGCCGATTTAGATTTTTCAAATAAAAATGCCACAGAATTTTTAGACATTCCCATGGCTTTGACTGACATGCTTTTTGAAAAGTCAAAAGTGCTTTTAGCTGCTTTACCCGTTTTGTTTGCAGCAGAACTGATGCTATTTGTGCTGACTTCAAAAACATTTGTTGAAACTTGCGATACAGCTTTGACTGAAGCCATTGAAGTGTCTGAGCTTCCTTTAAAAGATCCACCGATATCATTTGGATATCTTGGGTTAGTCCCACAAGCTGTCATTCCAACAACTGCAACTAATGCGATAATTTTTTTCATAAAATCTCCTTGTTTGTTTAGTATTGACCTTTAATAAGGTGTTTATTATTTGTATTATTTTTTTTGCTCTGAACGGCATTGGCTAATTCTTCTTTATCAGCTGTCGTTAATTCAACTTCAGTTGCTGAAACAAGCTGTTTATTTTTTTCTAAATACTCTTGGATTGATAATGCAGAAATAATTTCACCGATTCCGTATTTTTTAATCGTTTCTTGATGAGTCATGCAAACTGTTGGCATAATAGATGAAATCATTTTTGCTACAAAAGGTATTTTAATTGCTGAATATAGCCCCGTTGGTGTGACTTTAGTTGATACAAAATTTGTCCGTCTTAAATAGCTTTGTGCACCAGCTCGGTCTATAACTTCGTTCGGGCCTGCCATAGCTGCTGCGATCACTTCTAAAACCCATTGATTAGAATTTTGCTGGTCTAAATCATCAGCTAATGCCAACGCATTATATTGTTTTTCTAACCAATTTTTACCTAAATAATTTGAAGCAACTATTTTTTCTAAGTTATCTTGTAATTTTTGTGATGGAATTAAAACCTGAGCGTCGTAATCATACATATGATCATAAAAAAAGTTTCCAACTGTGCCTTTAAACAAGTGTGATTTTCGACCGTCTTCACACGAATATAATAATTGAACCACAGCCCAACGACCTGTATCACCACCAGTGATTAACTGACCGTTGGCGCCTTTCAGAGGTAAATTCTTAATTGCTAAACCTAAATGTGAATATTTTAACTTTCTTGTGCGATCGAACCAACTTTGAACAAGGACTGATTCTAAAGTGTTGTTGTAATCCACTGCGTAAGGATTATTTTGTAAAACTGAAGACTGTGTTTTTCTGATGTCTTTAGACTGTAAAACAAGATCGCCCACCATTTGGTTTAGTGTCACTGGCTGACCTGATTTGTTAATATCGCGCAAAGGTTGAAATTTAGATAGATTACTACCCATGCGCCCGATGATAGCCACTTTGAAAGTACGACCTTGCTGTTTTTCTTGGGCTTCTAATAAGTCTAATTGTTTTTCAACTTCATCAGTTAGAAAAATACTTTTTACAGTTTGTTCTTGGCTTAACTCTCGGCTGCTACATCGATCTTCACTGAGATCACAAACCTGACCACTTTTAACACTATCAGCGCTTGGTCCACGATCATGTCTAAATGAAAAACTCGCGCGCTCTGGCTGAGCTGTTACAGTGTTTTGAGTGTTTACAGTTGTTGAATGACAAGATGCTGAAGCAATACTAACAACTAAAGTAAATAAAAATTTCCTAATTACATTCATGATTTCACCCTTATCATTGTATTATCGTCTGATTCATAAAAAAAAATTACATCAAACATTATCAAACGTTATACTGAATAGATGTGTATTTAAAATATTATGTTCGTATTTTTAAATTTCTTATCGTAGGTCCTGAATTGACCCATCGCAGGTCTAGCTTTGATCGGTTGTGTTAGGACTATAAATTGAATTCTCTCCACAAAAATTTATACACAATGAATAGCAAATGAAAATCCAAAAAAAGTAGCCAACACCAGAAAGACTGAGCGCCAAAGCAATAGCTGTCCATTTAAGTCGAGTGATACCACAAAAAAATCCGAATGAACCCAATAATATTCCGAATATTGGAAGTTCTCCGGTCATTTGTGATAGCCAAAAACCAAATCCAGTCCCTACAGCAACTAATGGAACAAATTCACCTCCAAAAAAACCTAGTGAAACACAAATTAATGTAACTAATAATTTTAAAAACACCTGATTGATATCAACATTGAAATTCAAATGCTGACCAACGAGATCAAAACTTAAACTTTGTAGATACTGAAAGTTATTCTGGAATAAAAAAACAGCAATAAACAAGCTGATGATAATGGGTAAAACTTTTATTTTACTGGATTTAAAATAAATATTTAATTTTTCATAAATTATTTTATAGTATTTTGAAATAAGACCCATCAAAATACCAACTGCAATGACAAAAAACAATCTGTTCCAGATTGACGGTGATGGCTCAATTGTTAGTTTAGGTAATATATGAATAAAGCTTGAATCTGGCGTAAAATAAATATTCAAACTTTCGACAGATAAAACAGCTACCCAAGCTATAACTAATGCCCACAATTTTTGTATGTAATGTGTTCGATACATTTCAACAATAAACAATACAGCTATGAGGGGTTTCCCCACAGCTGTAGCAAATCCCGCAGCTGCTAAAACAGGTGCCCAGTATTGCAAATTCAATTTAAAGGCTGTGGATAAACCTGTGGCCATCACAACGACTGCACCTTCTCGTCCGACTGAGGCCCCTACTAAATGTGAAAGCCCTGCGCCTATTAGCTGGTAAACCGACGTGCTGCGATTCCAAAACAACGGACGTTGTTCTTGAGCCTCGTGCAATTCAATCACTTTTTTAGGAAAATAAAATGTTTTTTTAATTGTTAGAAATGTCAGTATTAAAACCAGAGGCATAGCCAAAACTAATTCTGGATATTGAGTTCTATAATTGTGCACTAATTGTATCAAATAAAAAAATGCGTATGTCAGACTACCTATGATTGATCCTAGAAAAAGACTTAAGAATAAATTACGTGGATTCACGTCGATTAGTATTGATCAAAACCATCATATAGCCAAACATAATCCAATAAATGCGATCAGCCATACCGCCCACTGATAAATGCATGTGATATATAAATAAAACAGGAATTTGCGTAGCCACATAGATGGCTAAAATTTTTAAATTGGTATCGCGACCGCGTAACTTTGAGAATGTAGCTAAAATAAGACCTAAAAACCCAATGGCGACTAGAACTAGAAATAACCACCCGCCAATGACACCAGCTGAAATCAGTAAATTATGTGGATCTTTATTTGCATTATACTGACCTACTTCAGCTTCAGAAATTTCCCCGAATTTAGATAGCAATCCTGTTCCTAAAAATTGATTTTTCTTAAAAATTCCATAGCCTCGTTCAAATTCATCCAATCGCGATGCCACACCATCTTGGGCAGCGCGGTAACCAATGGCTGTTTGCCCCGTCACAACGTTAGTCACGTAGTTAATTATTTGATTTCCAAACAGTAGTGCAGCCAAAATCACAGTCATTGAAATCGCTGTCTTTATAAATTGTGTCGTTGCTTTTTTAGCAGGGAATAATATTCCAGCTAAAAAATAACTGATAATCACTGCAAATAAAGCGGATCTTGTCCCAGTTAAAATAAGAATAAAGAATGCTGTAGCAAAACTTAAGTAATCAAATATTTTTTGGTGCGCATTTCTTTCGGCAACAAAAAAATTGTAGATCAACATTTGGCAGGCTAGCGTCGCACAAGTCACCATATAGGGAATATGCTTAAAGATTCCGATAAAACGACCACCTTTGAACGAAGTGTCCGGGCTAATAAAAAATAAAATAAGACTTAACCAGCAAAAAATAACACTGAAATTCAGAATAGCCCTAATAAAAGTATTCGCTGGCAAATGACGTGGAATAATTTGACCATACAGCGTTATTGTAAAACCCACTAAGACAGCAGCACCAAGGCTCATTAATGGCGGATTAGTTGTGTCAGTCAGAAAAATTTGGCAAAAGGTTAAACCTAAAAGTGAAACTAAAAATAGTAAACTATAAAATCGATAGCTTTTATAAAACTGATATTGATGAAGTGAGTTTTCAGTGCTGCGAAAAATCAAAAAACCGCCGATAATCAAATTTAATAAAACATTCATAAACGGATGTAATCCGTATTGATAAATATACGCGTCCCATTGAAATGGAACACCTGGGATAAAGGCTAATGATATTTTAGATTCGAAAATTAAGCCAATCAGGAACAGCATTTAGTCAGAATTTTTTTCTATCAAGACACTCGTTAAAACAATTGTCGCAAGCAGTGAAATAATCGTTATTGATCTTGAAACATCGTTTGAAATCCATGGCTCTTTTCGCGGAACATACACAAAGTCATCTTGAGCCAACTTAAATGGTTTTATATCTGATGTTTTTTTCATCAGTTTTTCTAAATCCAATTCATAAACACCCTGCTGAGACGCATCTGTTTTTCGAACAATCACTGATTCTAGATCAGCATCTTCTGACCCGCCCGCTAGCGTAATTAATTTTAAAACATCGGTTTGTGGCGGAACATAGTAAATTCCTGGATTTTTCACAGCACCTAAAAGCTGAACACCAATCAATGATTCTTTAGGCGAAGATCGGTAAATATATTCTGCCGCCCGGGGTGGTTCTTTGACTTCAAAAAAGCCTGTTTGTGACTGTCCCACTTGAACCACCATGAACACAAATGTAAAACAACTGATTTTTATTCTTTTAAATACCATAAATACCTCTGGGTTGGTCATCTTTCTTATTATGTCTGTCTTCTCGGCAGGGTCAATTGATCTAGACTTAAATCTGGATTATTGGATTTCAAACAGGACTTATAGCCAATAGACCGACATTTTTATACCCTTAAAAACATATGGAAACAAATCAAGTCCCTGAACACGAAAAAATATTTAATGAGATCTGTCATAAACTTAACGAATTGTCACAAGATGAAGATTCAAAGAATTCAAGAGACCGCGTTATGCAATTAGATAAAATGCAAAATCAGCTTAAAAACTTTCAATTTGATTTAATGTCAAATCATGAAGACATGAAATTAAAAATTGAAGCCCTTGAAAACATGACCACGTCTAATTCAGATTTAAGTGAAAAAGTTAAAGAACTGACTGAAATCCTAAACCAAGAGCGTAGTCACAATTCAAAATTATCAACTGATTTAGCCCGTTCTTTGGATTTATCATTAAAATTACAACTTGAAATCCAAGAAATTAAAGCTAGAGCCATCCAAGCCCAAGCTGAAGACCGTAGAAATTACTTAGATAATTTTGAAACTGCACGGGTCAGCTACACTAAAGAAAAAAATGCATTACTTGAGGCTAATGAAGATCTTTTAGCTGATTTAAAAGCTAAAGAAGACATGATCAATACTCAGAATGAAAAAATTAATGAATTACAAAAAGGCATGACTGAATTTGAAACCACATCACAAGAGCAAGGCGAAACAATTCAGCACTTAATGACCGTGGCAGAAAACAAAATCGTCGAACTTAAATTAGGTTCTGACAAGGTTAAAGCTGAATTAGACAATGCTCAAGGTCAGCTTAAACAAAGTCTGACTCAAGCAGAAATCTATAAACAAGAAAATTACGCTTTAAAAGATTACATCAACAAGATGGCTCAGTTTCAACAGCAGATTATTCAAGCTCAAAAAACGAATCAGTAATCATCCAAGATCATTTAACCCAGTTTATGAAGAAGCATTTTTAAATACTGCCCTTCAGGAAACTGAATCAAACTGGGGTGATCCCACCCCAGTCCACCTTCACAGATTAACTGCGCTTTTTTACCTGAACGTAAAATCGATTTACGAACTGCTGATTTAAAATCAGTAATACCGACAACACCTGAACATGTACAAGATGCAACGACACCTTTAGGATCAGCAATACGAAAAGCTTGTTCGTTTAATTTCATATAGCCGTGCAAGCCCGATTCAATGTCTTTTTTGTTTTTAACAAAAGCTGGTGGATCAGAAACAACAATATGATATTCATTTTCAGCTAAACTAGATAAGTCTTTGACCACGTCTAATTTTTTTACGATCACACTATCACAGTATTGATTTAGGTTCTGCTGAGCTTTGTTTAATGCTAGATCAGACACATCAACTAATGTGACTTCATAAGGAATATTCTTAGATTTTAAATAAAATCCGATTTGTGCAGACCATTGCCCCATATAACAACAAAGATCAATGATTTTAAGTGGTTTTTCTTTGGTCCAATTTTTAAGGCTAATAAAACCTTCAATACTTTGAATTAATAAGCGCATATTATGTGTTTGATCTAAGAAAAAACCTGTTTTTTGGCCTTCAATCAGATCCACATGAAATAATAAAGACTTATCTTGACCAGCGATAGAACTTTTCATCACTGACGGAATTCGAATTTTCACATCATGAAGATCTATTTCATCAGGATTGCAGATCACAGTCGGCTGTAAGACCTCAAGACCTTCAAGTTTACGAATATTCACATCATTACGCTGTAAAAGAATCGTGTGTTCCCATTTAATATCACTTAGACCTTGTGAATTTAAGGACTCAATGAGTTTTTTAAAAATATCTTGTTCATTTTTAAAAAGTTCGTTCACACCAAAAGTTAAAAATTGGTAGGACAACACCTGATAAGTTTTATTATTTTTTTGAAAGACATAACGATCTAAAATTAAACCTGGCAATTGATCAGCTTCTGAAAAACAAACACGAAATGAATCTTCAAAACCTAAGTGCAGACGCTTTTCCCAAGCTGAATACAATCTTGAAACTAAAAAATCTGGTGATTGAATTTCGAAGTCTTTTGTTTCAAAGCTGATGGCTCTGAAGGCTATCAATGAGTGGGGATTACCATAGCCACGTGCTATAAAATGACCTTTGTAGTCTTGCACTTCAATAATTTCACCGGGATTAATATTTTTCGGACTTTCCATCAGTTCATTTGAAAAAACCCAAGGATGCCTTGACCGCAATCTTTGATCTGCGCCTTTTTTTAATTTACAAATTTTCACGTGAAATCTTTCTGTTTTGCCATGCTACTGCGTAAGTGTTCTTCATCAACATCGCTATCGTTGTAGGGCCAACTCCGCCCGGAACAGGAGACTGGGCACTTAACCAGTTGGCATCGCCAGCAGCCACATCGCCCACCAAAGTTTTATTTGGTTTTCGATGAATCCCGACATCAATAACGATTGCACCTTTTTTAAAATCTTGTGGCTTAAAATATTCAGCTTTACCAATAGCCACGCAAACAATATCAAACTGCTTGATTTCACTCATCATGTCTTCAGATTTAGAATGAAACAATGTGACTGTTGCGTTTTGCTGAGTCAACAAATGCACAAGCGGAGTTCCCACAATCAAACTGCGCCCAACAACTGCTATTTTTTTACCTTGCAGCGGTAATTTATAATAATTAAATATTTCAATGATGCCTGAAGGTGTGCAAGGACTAACAAGTGAACCTCCCACAACCATCGCGCCAATATTGGTTTGAGTTAAACAATCCACATCTTTTTTAGCGTCGATAGATTCTAATACGATTCTTTCATTCATCGCTTTAGGAAGAGGTAATTGCACAAGAATTCCATCAACTGATTTATTTTGATTAAGTTCAGTGATTTTTTGGATCAGTTGGTCTTGAGAAATATTTTGTGGCAGCTGAATCAATTCCGATTTAAAACCTAAATCATGACAGGCTTTGGTTTTATGTCCGACGTAAACCTGGCTAGCAGGATCATCGCCAACTAAAATCACAGTTAGGCTGGGAGGTCGGTAAGCTTTTTTTTTCCAGTCAGTGAGATCATTTTTTATGTCTGCAAAAATTTTTTCGGCGACTGGTTTGCCTTTAAGAAGCATTTGCATATGACCCCACTTTATTGGTACTTAGCTGTATAGTCTACAATATAGCCTACAATCTATCAAATAAACTAAAGATTTCAATGGCTTACAATACACAGCACTATAACTCGTTTCTTGACCCGTTCATTATTTTGCTTTAGATTAGCCGCTGTTCATTAACAAGGGGTTTATTGTGGCTGAAAAAGTTAAATTATCAAAAGACGGAAACTCAATCGATTTCGTTCAATCCGAAAACATCCCCACATCTATGAAAAAATTCCGTCACAGTCCTGAAATTGAAGGTTTTTACCGCTTTATCTTTGAAAATGATTTACAAAAAGAAGCTTATGAAATCATGGATCGTATCGTCGTAACCCGTAAAGCCGCTAAAAAAGCACAAAAAACTGAAACGCAAAAACAAAACAAAATTGATGCACTTGAAGTTAAAAAAGCGGCTGCTGCTAAAATCGAACCAAAAGTTGTCGCTAAACCAGCTATAAAAGTTGCTGTTAAATCACCAGCTAAACCTGCTACAAAGCCTGCTGTCAAAGCTAAAGCGCCAGTCAAAGCTGCAGCAAAAACCACGGCAAAGGCGAAAGCACAAGCAAAGCATACTGCAAAATCAGTAACTAAAAAAACTAAAAAATAATCCGTAAATCCGAAATCCGTTATCAAAAACCTGATCTAGACTATTACAGCTAGATCAGATGATTGCAAAGCCTTCACTACCACGGAGGCTTTCATGAATACAAAAATTAAAAAAACATCTCTTCTTAACAAAAAAGGCCAAGGTCTTATTGAATACCTTATGTTGGTTTCACTGCTTGCCGTGGCGACATTAGGTGTTGTTCGCGTCGTCGGCCACAACCTCAGTAAAAAATATGAAAATATTAATCGGGCTTTAGGCGCATCAAAAAAAACAGAACTGAAAGCTGAAAATGCACCAGATTCATTTATTGAACAAAAAGATCTTTCTAACTTTTTAGATGGAGCCAGAAAAAGTGATTAATCAAAAAGGCCAAGCTTTAATAGAATCTATAGCAGTTCTAGTATTAGCTGGTTTTTTGATTTTACTATTTATGAAACACGGTTTGAGTTCAATCCACGACGTCGCCCTATCCGAAATCATGGAGAACCGATTACTGTGTGAGCTAGAAGACGCTATTTATTGCGAAACAACTATGGCCACAGACCTTAAAAAACTTCAGTTCAAAACTGAATCTATAACTTTAAATAAAACTGAATCCTTCATTCAGCTAAAATTAAGTGGTCAACTTTTCGAACAATTTAATATGGAAAGAACTCTTGATAAAAATTCTTTTAATGAAAAATTCTAAAGGTTTTGTCAGTTTAGTCAGTCTAAATCTGGTTGTTATTTTTATAAGTCTGTATTTTATTTTATGCTTTTCAGTTCAACTAACTGCTATTAAAAATTATGTCAGAAAGGTGTGTCTTTTAGAGTCAGTTCAAAGTCAGAAGAAGATTTTAAGAATAGAAAGAAAATTGGTTCAGTTAAATCCGGTATCAACTGCCTTAAGATCTCAAATAAAAATAACTCAAGCTGCACTAGTTGTCGCAGCGATCAACTCACAAGCAGCACTTATAATCGTATTGCAAAAAAAGCTTGTTGAGTTGTATACACAGCAAAAAAAGTTAGATTTTATACAGAAAAGTCTTATTTATAAAATTCAATTTTTACTGACCAATGAGTCCCAATCAGTTATTCAAAAAATAAATCAAACAGTCGACGCTGATTCAAAAGACTGGGCAAATATTATTCAAACACGGTCTTATTTTTCTAAAAATAATTTAGCTGAAATCGCCTTTATGCCCGATTCAGAGGGCGGATTAGGTCCGAATTATGTCCTTAAAAAGAACGCAGAAAAACTGCAGAGCTTGGCATTCATTTGGCAGTATTCATTTAGAGTACTTGAAAAATTTCAAGCTTATGTGTTCTGGGCTAATCATTTGAAAATGACTTGCGCAGCTATTCCGCAATTTGGAGACAATTTATGGTCGGTAAAAATAAGTCAGGGCAAATTTTAATAGAAATGCTACTGATTTTGTTTCTTTTTGTGGCTTTATTAAATGCCTTTGAAAAATTAAATGCAGTAAAAAGTCACAAAATAGAAAAGTATAAAATTTCAAAAAAAGGTAGTCCATGAAAAAAATTCTAATACAAAAAATAAAAAATCTAACAGACCCCTACAAGCACCTGCTTTTTATTTTTGGTCTATTTGTATTTATCTACTGTTTAAGTTTCTACGAGCGCGCAAAAGAATCGCCAATCGCAGCTAAAAAAGTGACTTTAGACACATTAATTCCTGAAAACTATGTAATCTACCCGATTGAACTAACTAATGCGCAGGCTATATCACATTTAATTGACCAATACGGCGTAGTTGATATTTATACGACAGATATTAATACCCAGCGGGTTGTGAAAGTTTTATCTAAAGTTAAAATTGTTCGTCCATCATCAGAATCGGCAACTTATTCAGTTTTAATTCCCTATCAACTTGAAAATAAGTTAACGACCTATGCTGGGCCCTATTGGGCTGCTGTTCAAAACAAACAAACTCAAGAAAATAGTAACAACGTTGATTATAAAAAAAAATCTAAAATTATTTTGATAGAAAGTTCGGGAATATAATATGCGAAACTCGATGTTGATTGTTTTAATTTCACTAGCAATACGCCCAGCTTTTTCAGAAGTTATCCTTGTCCCTGGTCATGATATGTCATGGACGACATATCATGACCAGTGTTTAGAAAAAAACTATAAATGCTTCCCCGCAGCTTTTATTGAATTAATTGATTTAAAAAATATGTTTTATCAAAATTTAATGTCAAATTTTGATCTAGATGACAGTCAATACATCTTATCGTTTCATAAAAATTTTATGAGTGTGATGAAAACTGAAATGCTCAATCTTGAACAGCTTGAATATTTGCTATTAGCCACTGAAAAAGTTTTAGCAAAAAAGCTGAATCAAAATTTACAAAAAGATTATATCTATTTTAATGAGATTTTATTGATCTTACAAAAAACTGATGATCTAGTTCTACCTGAAAAATCATTGATTCTGTTTCGAAAGCCTATCGATTTTAATTTATTAACTAAAAAACTGCTTTCAAGATTATCAGAAATGAAACACTTCAAAATAAGTTACAATCAGAACTTAATCACACAAAAATATTTTTTAACTGGTGATTGCACAAAACCTAACTACAGCTTCGAATTCACTAGCGAAAGCCAAATGACATTGCTACCTGTATTTAAAGAAAGCTGTTCATTCACTGAAGGCTTTAGTCAGTCAGCACAGCAATTAGGAAAACATTTTGAAAAACATAAAATGACTTACGTTTGGTCAGCTTTAGCCTTATCAGCTGCCCTATTTTTAAAGACCCACGATGTCAGCTTTAAGTAATTAATAGCTTTACGCCATCTAAAATGACTTGGCTGACTTTTCCATCGATGATTTCAGTCCGTCCACTGCCCCAATTTAAATCTTTATGCTGATGATATTTCCACCAGTTGTCCTGTAATTTAGGGATAGATAGATTTTGTTTTTTTTGCGAACTTTGTTCAAGTGCTTGACTATTTAAGACTACATTTGCGGGTTCGATTGGTGAATCAGTCCCAAAATAAAAATTGATTTTATTTTTTCTTAAAGCTTCCCATGGAAAAGCATAGTCAGATAACTCACCAATGGCTTCTTGCAACCAAAGCTGATCTGACAGCCAGTGACAGGGCTGCATATGACAATAAACATGCAGTGGTTTTAATATTTTAAATGTTTCAGGCCTTATAATCTGAACATGCTCTAAATGAAATTTACCAAGCAATCCTTGGGCTGCAACTTCACGGGCAGCAAGGGCCGCTATGTGAACAGCTTCATCGCCAATAGTGTGAATAGCAATTTCAATTTTATTTTTCCAACAGAAATAAATCGCTTTTTCAATGTCAGTTTGTGTCCAAAGTAATAGGCCTTTGTTATTAGTGCCTTTATAGACAGTCGAAAGATACGCTGTCTTAGATCCTAGCGATCCATCAATAAATATTTTTAAACCTTTGATTCGTAATTGATCACAGGGGCTATTTTTACACTGAAGGTATTCATTGTAACCACGTTCTAAGTCAGCAACGGATTCAACAGTCACAAAACCTTCGCAGTAAATGTTAATTTCTTTTTGCTGAATCAATTTTTTCTGTAATGCCCACTGTTTGTAAGTCATTGATAAATCACGCACATGAGTAAAACCACCGGCATGAAATAACTCAGTTGATTTTTTCAAGAAGGATTCAATCTGTTGATCTGAATGTGCTGGCAGTAGGCTTAAGGCTTTAATGTGGGCGGTTTCAATCAGTAAACCATTAAAATTTTGACTGTCATCAAGCGATATTAATTTTTTTTCAACTAACTGTTGTAAAGCTTTAGTGTTGATCACTGAGGCATGGCCATCGACACGACTTAAAAAAACAGGATAGTCAGGGAAAATTTCATCTAACTGATTTAGTGTTGGCGGTTTTGATGGATTCCATTTTTTTTCATTCCAGCCAAAGCCAACTAGCCAGTTATCACGAAAAAACGTCTGATCAATTTTTAAATGCTTGAGTTCGTCTATAGACTGAAGATTTTGTAACTTTAATTCTGAAGCCACTTGCCCGGTTGCTAAAAAATGCACATGGCTATCAAAGCAATTTTTTATTTCAACAGAGCTTATCGTCCGCCACCAGAATTAGGAATACTAATTTGTCCACCAGTCGGAACTGCTGAGCCTGGATATGAATTATAGCCACCAGTTGGGGGGGGGGGAGGAGGGGGCCTTGAACCACTGTAACCGCCGCCACCGCCATATCCCGGTGATGGAGCTGCTCCACCAATACCGATGCCACCACCGATACTTATACCACCGTAAATTCCACCGCCGGCACCGCCGCCAGTTGAACCCGTATAAGCTCCTGAATAAAGCATTTGTAATCGCACTTGTAAGTTAGCAATCTCTTGTTGCACTTGCATAGCTTGCGACTGAATTTGTGCTTGTCGCTGATATTGCTGCTGTTGCTGCTGAATCTGCGCTTGATAATATTGTAATTGCATTTGCTGCTGTTGTTGATACTGTTGCAATTGTTGCTGTTGTTGTTGTAAAGCTTGCATTTGATATTGTGGATTTTGTTGGTAACCGCCTTGAAATCCGCCCATTGGTCCACCTTGAAATCCACCAGCTAATCCGCCACCACTCACAAATGCACCCATCGGTCCACCCATGTATCCGCCAGCCATACCACCAGCGTATCCACCTTGGAATCCGCCCATTGGTCCGCCTTGAAATCCACCGGCATATCCACCAGCTAATCCGCCGCCACTAATTGCAAAACCTGTTTGTGGAAATCCACCAGTTGTTGGCCAACCACCAGCTCCATAGCCACCATTAGCTGCAAGACCATTATTCACACCATTTGCTGGCCAGCCACCACTGATTGGCATACCGTAACCACCATTTGCTGCGAAACCAAAACCACCATTAATTGGAACTCCGCCACCAGCACCGAAACCACCTGGCCATCCGCCATTTGGTCCTGCGA
>JAYSQO010000124.1:0-7496 GCA_043721535.1 Bdellovibrio sp.
GATTCTAAGAGCGGAATTTTTAGA
Source organism: Bdellovibrio sp. (assembly GCA_043721535.1). Taxonomy (GTDB): domain Bacteria; phylum Bdellovibrionota; class Bdellovibrionia; order Bdellovibrionales; family Bdellovibrionaceae; genus Pseudobdellovibrio. The sequence continues at coordinate 25 of JAYSQO010000124.1, forward strand.
AAGCTTGAAATCAGAAGTAATAAGTAAAACTTTAACTAGTAAATAAAATTGTAAGTACACAAAAAATCATAAACAGAATAAGAACAGCAACTATAAGTGTGCAAAAAATGATAAACACAACAAGAGCAAGAATAAAAAGCGATGGTCATCACCTAACTGTTAATAACTATGAGTGACCAATACCCACAGCTTTTTACGGAGAACCAAGACTAATTCCAAAGACATGGTTATTGTCGTGCTGATAGCTACTGGCGCAGTTGGTTTGTCTAATTACTATCGTAGCTGTCATGATAGCTACTGGCGTAGCTGGTTTGTCTAATTACTGGCGTAATTCTGTATAAGCAAACATGCGTTGGGGATTTTTAAAGAAATTTTCGATTCGGGCTTCCATGTCAGGTAAACTTTTAGCACGGCTGACTTCCGTCATTAATGTGTGACCGAATTCAAGCCATACGTGTGTCGTCTTCACATAAAATAAAATTTTTCGAATCATCAGATCAGGTTTCATATGCACTTTTTCACCAAAATAGTACTGCGACCATTTGATAAAATTCAGAAGACTTATACCGTATTCTGCGCCCTCTTCATAATCTGTGGTTGGCACTTTGCGGTTTTGTAAATGCGCAGGCGGCGTAAGACCAAGTTTATCACCTAATTGCCACACCATCCAAGGCCTAGCGGCTAATCCCCGCCCTGACATGACCACGTTACAGTCCGTTTGTTTTTGCATAGCTAAAACATCATCCACTGTTTGCACATCACCGTTGCCGACAACAGGGATATTTAAAACTTTTTTAAGTTCAGTGATTTGATTCCAGTCGGCAGAGCCTTTTCTTTTTTGGGCCGCAGTGCGCGGATGAAGAGTAATCCACGAAGCCCCAGCATTTTTTAATTTTTCAACGAAATGAATTAATTCTGGAATCGATTTTTCGCTACCAACAGCGCGCAATTTTACAGACACAGGTTTTTTACTAGCTGTAGCTGCAAAGTCAACCACGCTGGCTGCATAATCCACATCACCCATTAAGGCCACGCCATAATTATGTTTTAAGGCTTTTTGCACAGGGCAACCCATATTGATATCAATCCCTAAAACGGCGTCAGCAGCATCAGACCATTCATGAATCATTTTATGAATGGTTTTTTGAATGGCGTCTTTTTCGTTACCTAAAATTTGTGGAACTAAATTTTTTTCGCCTTCAAACAGCAATGTTTCAGCGGTGTAACCTAGTTTTTCGTGGGGGACCCTGCGTGAATTCAGCATTTCTGTGGGCCAGAAAGTTTCAGCATCCATTGGCATGTAATCAAAAATAACTTTTCGTAAAACCACATGCGATAAACCGACCATCGGCGCCAAACACAAGGGGAATTCAAAGGGTTTTGAATAGGATTTTGTTTCTATTTTCATTGCTCTGAACAAAATAATTCATATACTAAGACATATGCAAACAAATAAAAAAACTATTGGTCTAATCGGTGGTGGACAGTTAGCCCAGATGCTAGCTATTCGCGGGCGACAAATGGGTTTAAAAATCTATGTCTTATCGCCACATCAAGATGACCCTGCGGCCCAGTTTGCCTCTGAATGGATCTGCGGTAATCCTTACGAATTAGCTGATCTTCAAAAACTTTTTAGAAAAGCTGATTATGTCACTTTTGAAAATGAATTTATTCCAGCGACGCTGATTCAAAAAGCCACTTTAAGACCGCAACACTGTTATCCTGCATTGGAACATTTAGCCATTTTACAAGATCGTTGGCCGCAAAAAGAACTTTTATGGGATTATCAAATTCCTACGGCTCCTTTTGTGAAAATTAATTCTAAAGATGATCTTGAATCAGCTTTCAATGTTTTTGATGGCGATATGGTAATTAAAGAACGCCATGGTGGATATGATGGCTTGAGCACCTACATTATTAAGTCACGTGCTGATCTGGGCCGTTTTAAGCGGGCTCACCCGAATCAAGAAACACAGTACATCGCAGAAAAATTTATTCATTTTAAAAGTGAAAAATCATTAGTAATGGCTAGAAATAAGAAAAAAGATTTTTTTATTTACCCGTTGATGCACACATTACAAAGAAATAATCAGTGCTACCGTGTTTGGGGCCCGGCCAAGCATACTGCATTACCTGCCTTAACTGAAAAAATTAAAAATTTACTGAACGAAATTAATTTTATTGGCTTGATCTCGTTTGAATTATTTGATTTAGGTAAAGAACTTCTGATCAACGAAATTGCCCCAAGAGTTCATAATTCAGGGCATATTACGCAGGATGCTTTTTCAATTGATCAATTTGAATTACACTTGCGATCAATTTTGGGAATTGATTTTCCGAACGATGTCCAGTCGACCACATGTTTTTTAATGCAAAATATACTGGGTAAATCTTACCGAAAACCTATGATAGCCAATGGCTTGAACGGACGGCTTCATTGGTACGGCAAAGATGTGAATCGCCCTAAAAGAAAATTGGGACATTTAAATTACACTGGAAATCGCATGGCAAAGCTGATAGAACTGGCGGAAAGTGATTTAAGGAAAATCAAGACATGAGATTTAGCTTTATATTTACATTTATATTTACATTTACATTTGTATTGTTTCTATTTGTAACAACAGCTTGCAACCAAGTCATGGATTACGCCGATGAAAAAAGTGCTTATAGTTATGATTTTAATGTGAACGGCTGTGCTACTGGTGAGAAAAACTTTTCAAGTCGTGCAGAGATGTGCTCTGCACTCAATAATGATTTACTTAATAACAACTGTGCTGAAAACGAACGTTATACTAAATTTTTGAGTGACTGCCCTGATCAGACTTGGCAACAAGTTGATGAGACAACATCATTTTAAAAGAATAAACTAAAGATGGCGTTAATAAAATATCACTTAAAAATTGATTTTTATAAAACGGTAAACCCATCACAAAAGTTTCAATAAGACCTGCAACAGTTTGTGGATACATTTGACCCGCAAGCCAAACCCCAAAATTTGAAACCATGAAAAATACTAAACTGCCTGATAATACAGTCATGACTTTTTGTAATTTAGAACTTGTTGTTGTTATCATCATAAATGGCAATACTGCTAACATGTAGCCACCGTAAACAAACAGCATCGTGTCGTGAAAGCCTAAAATCAGATCGCTCACAAGCAAGCTAACTAGCGGGATAAAAAATACTTTTTTATCAGTAGGAAACAGCAAAACAAATGCAAATGTCGCTGCACCAACCGCAGTGAAGTTCCAGTGATGATTCACCAAACGAGACAGAGCCGCAATTAAAATTGCAGCCCCAAAGATCATATTGTTTTGACTAAATATTTTTTTCATAATTAGTTCACATCTTTAAAATCGGCATCGATCACATCGTCGTCTTTTTTCTGACCAGATCCGTTGCTAGCTGCAGGATCTGTTGCACCAGCGTCACCAGTTGGTGCCGCACCGGCTTTATATAAAGCTTCAGTGATTTTATGAGACGCTGCTTGTAACTGATCAAAAGCCGTTTTCATTTCAGCCGTTAATGCTGCTTTATTTTCAAAAACTTTTTTGGCATCAGCAACTGCAGTTTTAATCGTTTCTAAATCACCGGCTGGTAATTTAGAACCTGATTCTGTGATCATTTTTTCAGTTTGGTAAATGAGATTATCCAAGTTATTGCGCGTTTGTGCAGCTTCTGCTTTTTCTTTATCAGCATCAGCTTGCATTTCTGCATCTTTAACAGCTTTTTTAATTTCTTCTTCACTTAATCCTGATTGCGCAGTGATTTTAATTTGTTGCGATTTACCAGTGGCTTTATCAGATGCTGATACATTTAATATACCGTTAGCATCAATATCAAAAGTCACTTCAACTTGTGGTGTGCCACGTGGTGCAGGCGCAATACCTGTTAATTCAAAACGACCTAATGATTTATTATCAGTGGCCATTTTTCTTTCACCTTGTAATACATGAATATCAACACCCGGTTGATTATCAGCAGCCGTCGAAAAAACCTGAGATTTTTTAGAAGGAATCGTTGTGTTACGTTCGATCAATGTTGTCATCACGCCACCCATTGTTTCGATACCTAACGATAACGGAGTCACATCTAATAATAAAACGTCTTTCACATCCCCTGCTAAAACTCCACCTTGAACGGCTGCGCCTAAGGCCACAACTTCATCTGGATTTACTGTTCTGTTTGGTTCTTTACCAAAGAAATCTTTAACGGCTTTTTGAATCGACGGAATACGAGTCGATCCACCGACTAAAACAACTTCGTCGATTTGCGCTGTTGATAACCCCGCATCAGCTAGGGCTTTTTTGCAAGGTTCGATAGATCTGCGAACTAAGTCTTCAGTCATTTGATCAAATTTAGAACGAGTTAATTTAATTTGTAAATGTTTAGGGCCCGATTGATCAGCTGTGATAAATGGTAAATTAATATCTGATTCTTGCGCAGATGAAAGTTCAATTTTTGCTTTTTCAGCGGCTTCTTTAAGACGTTGTAAAGCCATTTTATCATTTTTAAGATCAATGCCTTGGTCTTTTTTAAATTCAGTAATTAACCATTCTAAAATCACGATATCGAAGTTATCGCCACCTAAGTGGGTATCACCGTTTGTTGATTTAACTTCAACAACACCATCACCGACTTCAAGAACAGAGACGTCAAACGTACCACCACCGAAATCGTAGATCGCAATTTTTTGATCTTTCTTTTTATCTAAGCCATAAGCTAAAGCTGCCGCTGTTGGTTCATTGATAATACGACGAACATTTAATCCTGCAATACGACCCGCATCTTTTGTGGCCTGTCTTTGTGCATCGTTGAAATAAGCAGGCACTGTGATGACAGCGTCTGTAACTTCAGTACCTAAGTAATCTTCAGCAACTTTTTTAAGTTTAGCTAAAACGCCGGCGCCGATTTCTTCTGGTGAAGCAAATTTTCCGCCTTGAATTTTAAACGCGCAATCTGCGCCGTTGTTTTTTGGTTCAACAGTGTACGGAACTAATTTAAGTTCGGCTGCGACTTCTTCAAATCTGCGTCCGATAAAACGCTTCGCAGAATAAATTGTATTTTCTGGATTAGTGACAGCTTGTCGTTTTGCGATTTGACCAACGAGACGTTCACCATCTTTTGTAAAAGCCACAACTGAAGGAGTTGTTCTTGCGCCTTCTTCATTCACTAAAATGATGGGTTCTCCACCTTCCATAACAGCAACACATGAATTTGTTGTTCCTAAATCTATACCGATAATTTTTCCCATATAAAACTCCCTACTTAAAACTTTTATAAAACTAATTTAATGTCATATTCAATGTGATTCTTTAAACCTAGCCGTCAAGGCAAGAACTCAAAAAGTGTATCAATTTGCTCCAACCACAACTAAACAGCTACTTTTTACGAGTAAAAAATCCTTTTTTCTCTGAGCTGACTTTGATTTGGCGTAATTCTGCTAACTGTCTCAGCAGCTTTTCCTCATCCTCAGTGACTTTTGCTGGAAATTCAGGATGCATCGTGAAGTATAAATCACCCCGACGTGAGCCCCGTAAAGACGGAATTCCGCGTCCTGAAATTTTAATTCTTTCACCGGGCGTTGCACCAACTGGAATTTCAACGTCGACTTCACCATCAAGAGCATCGACTTTCAGTTCTCCGCCTAACATAAACTGTTCAAATGGCACATCCAGATCAGCAAAAATATGATCCCCTTCGCGTTCGAACACGTCGTGATCTTTCACCCGAATTTCAACAAATAAATCACCAGCGGGGCCGCCCTTATAACCGCCTTCGCCTTCACCTTGAATACGAAGACGTGTCCCACTATCAACGCCTGCAGGAATATTGACTTTAATTTTTCTTTTAATTTTTGATCGTCCTTGTCCACGACAAGGCTTGCATGGATTTTCAATAGTTTGACCAGACCCCTGACATGATGAACAGGTTGTGGCCATGGTGAAAAAACCTTGCTGACGAACAACTTGCCCTTGGCCTTTACAGGTTTTGCAAGTCACCGGATTTGAACCTGCAGCGGCACCTGTACCGTTACACTCAGAACAATGTTCTTCAGTATCAAATTCAACTTGTTTTTCTTCGTCTTTCAAAACGGACTGTAACTCAACTTCAGTAATGTATCTTAAATCGGCACCACGACGTGATATGTTTTTTTGTCTAGAGCGTCCGCCAGCAGAACCGAAGGGGCTACCGCCACCACCGCCGCCAAAAAAATCACCGAACACATCCCCAAACTGAGAAAAAATATCGTTCATATCGGTGAAGCCACCGTGGAATCCTCCACCACCAGCACCTTGCTGAAAAGCTTGGTGACCGAAGCGATCATATTGGGCTTTTTTGTCAGAAGAACTTAAAACTTCGTAAGCTTCTGCTGCCTCTTTAAATTTATCTTCGGCGACTTTATCACCAGGGTTACGATCGGGGTGATATTGCATCGCAATCTTACGATATGCTTTTTTAATAGTGTCTGCATCAGACTGTTTATCAACACCCAAAATTTCGTAATAATCGCGTTTTGTAGACATAGGTTACTAAAATAGGAGTTCTCTTAGAAAATCGTCAAGCTGAAACCATAAAAAGTTTATTTTTCGGGCGCTATTTTTTATTTTGACTTAATTATTACAATTATAACTTATCCCAATGATTAAAAGCTCCCTCTAAATATTTCATATCTGCAGCTTGAACTCCTTGATCTGAGTAGTCATTTCGCCAATTTGTAAGCTTAGACTTAAATTCATGAAAAATATTTTTTGCCTCGTCTTGAGTTAAATCAAAAGCGTCACATCGAGATATTAAATTTTCTAAATTAAATATTCTTCCATGCTTACCGAACTCCATCGCCAAATATCTGTTTGATCCTATTTCTGGCTTAGGCACTACATCGTATACTGGTGATAAATCATAATCATTCCCCGAAAACAAGAATCCATGATTTCTTGGATGATCATCCGTATTTGACACTAGGCCGTTAAAAACAATTCTTTTATATAATTCTGCTAAATCGAATTGAGGTTTTTTGATCCATCTTCTCATTTGGTCAGCTAGATCAAGATAAGAATATTTTTGTCGATCTTTTTCGTCTATATTTAGAAGTGTTAATCCGCTTACAAAATGTGTTCGATAATATTTTTTTAAAAAGCTATCAAATTTTCTATCAAAGCGTTTAATTAAAAACACGTCCTGTGATCCAACTTTAATAATCCGAACATCGGGTGTATTTAGCCCACAAGTTTTTGCTAGCTTCATTGTCGCAAATTCAATTTTTGAAAAGTTTTGCTTATCATTATAAGCAGGGAACTTAGCAAGCCAAAGGGCATTGTCATGCTCAACCGTTGTTTTAGGCCTAGCCCCACCTGCAGACGGACCCACCATCAGCAATGCACGTTCAGATTCATTAAGAGATAAATTTTGCTCTAATTTATGTGTGGCCTGAATAAGCTTTTGCAGATCGACTGTTTTGTTATACTCAC
>JAYSQO010000125.1:0-2993 GCA_043721535.1 Bdellovibrio sp.
AAGGTCATTGCAAAGATTGTTAAAAAAATTAATCAAAAATAAATTGGTTATTCCATCGGGAAATGCGCGTGCACGCTTCTATAGTTTTATGAAAAAAAAACAAAGTGCCTCAAACCAAGATTCGTAAAATTAAGACTTCATTGTTAAATGAAATAGTTTTATCGCCTAGGGCTAAAATTTTATTTAAATTTGTCAATCAACCGATCACCAAAAGAACTCCTGTTGGTTACAATCAATCATTCTTGAAAAGTTATATCATGGCTGATAATTAAAATATTTCTCCTTTCCAGAGAAGATCTACAAACAGATAAATAGGTAAAATTTCGATATTCTTTTTGGTGAATCTTTGATCGCCTAGATAAATACCAATAGATTTGACCATTTTATTTTCGCATTTAAGCTTAACTTTATGTAAAGTTTTTTCAAAATCAGTGTTCCATTTTTTAGTGAATTTAATTTCAATTCCAACAAATTGAGCAGGGCTTGAAATTGTCTTTTTTTTAGTTTCAACTATGAAATCTATGTCACCGCCAGATGAAATGCTGTAATAAAATATTTTGTGCTTCTTACGATGAACTTCAAAATATGTCCTCAGTTCATTTAATATAATAGTCTCTAAATAAAATCCTCTTTGGTCGGGGATATCCTCAAGATCTTGAATTCCTAGAGCCGCTCTCGCAACGCCACAGTCAAAATAGTAAAATTTCGAGTGCTTAGTTTCTTTAGCTTCTATTTTTAAAGGATAGGGTTCTATCAGTTGTCCGACTAATGTATCTTGCAAAATTTGGAACCAAGACTTAATAGTGTCTCCAGATTTTCCTAATTCACGGGCTATATTTTCGAAATTAAGAATTTGCCCGTGGTATTGACCAGCCAATTCAACAAATTTAGAGAATTCGTTTAAATTTCGAACTAAGCCTTCCTGAAAAACTTCTTCTTTTAAGTACATTTCTACATAAGTAAAAAGGAAATCATTAATACTGTCTTTATCACTTAATGTAACAACTTTAGGTAAGCAGCCTGAGAATATTAAATTTTGAATAGATCTGTCTTGATCAATCTCTTTTAAGCAAAGTGGATACATTTTTTTTGAAAGAGCTCTACCGGCAAGCAAATTTGCACCATTTTTTTTTAATTTTCTAGCACTTGAACCCGTTAATAAAAAAATAATATGCCGATCCTCAATCAATCTATGGACTTCATCTAGTAGTGCAGGTATTTTTTGAATTTCATCGATTAATACCGTTTGATTCGAATTTAGGTGCGCAACCATTTCTTCAATTAGACTTGGGTTTAGCGATAATTTTCTGAATGTTTCCTGTTTTAAAAGGTCAATGATGAGGTCAGGCTTTGCTGCATCTTTGATAAATGTACTTTTCCCAATTCCACGTGGACCTAATAATAAAATGGATGATTTCGGTTTTTCATAAACACGTTTGAATTTTTTCATGTTCTCACCCTAATGGATAATATCCTAGTTAAAGTAGGATAAATCAAGCAGAATTCCTAGTATTGATAGGATTTATGCACTTTTTTATATATGATAATTACTATATTTGTAATTATCTATGAAAAAAACAGGCGATTCTGATCTGGAAATTTTAAACAAACTAGACGTTGTAGTGGATTTAACTCTTTTACGGGACAAGTTTAAACATTATAAAAATCCTGTTAAAAAAATCCATGATTTGATAGAACGTAATCATTATACCTTTTGCGTCGCGGGCATTACTTAAATTTAAAATCAGAGGCTTTAAAGCTGTCTCAAGTTGAGACATATTAACTTTCTGCGTGATCCCCAGGAAGTGAATGCCTGGTCGCAAGAATTGTTTTTAGCTGCAATTAAGTCGCTGAAAGTGATTTAATTGAGTATGTAACTGTAGGCCTTATCCAATAATGAAGGGGATTATATGAAGCTGAGTGTTTCAGAACAAAAATTATTAATAAAAATTCTACAAAATAAAATCGAACGTTTTGAGCCTGATGATTTAATTCATATGATCAAAGGCCCTAAATATAAAATGGTACTTGATGGTCTTTATACAGATTGTTTTAGGCCTCATATTAAATATAATGTGGGCTTGATTGACCAAACAAAAGAGCTCTCTGACATAGAGTCAGAGATTGTCCGTGCTATTTGGGAAAAAGTATCCAATTATCTGTCTGAAGAATTAGATTAATATTTTTCTATGGCTGTTAAAAAATTAGCTCTACCCGTTGATGAAGCTAATGCATGAATCTATACATTTAAGTTGTTGCTTGACTGAGCCACTTTAAAGATAAATAATATTCTGATGACAGACAGACAGTGCTACAGCTCAATAACAAAAAAGGTCTTTCAATTATAGAAGTTTTAGTAGCCACGGGAATCATGGCCATTTTGATGGCTGGATTTTCATCGATGATGCTGAATCAAAACAAAGAAACCCGGGCTGTAGCAGAAATTCTTTCGGCACAGGATTTAATGAAATCAATGATTGGGTCATTAACTAAAGGTGATGTTTGTCATTACATCTTATCAACAAGAAGTTTTAATGCTTCTCAGGTTGTGGCGGGTAACCCGCAATTAATTGATATCGGCACGCAACCTATTTATTCATCAATGGTGACATCTGGAACGCCAGGCCCAGCGCTGATTAAAAAAGGTGATAAAGCCTCTGCTTACACATCATCATTAGAAGTCGAAAGTATTCAGTTTGAAGTAACCAGTGGAACAATCGCAGGACCAATCGGTAATTTTCAAGGCCGTTGGATTGTGAATTTTGATGGAAGTAAAACAGTTAGAAAATTAAGACCGCTGTCGATATCTGCAGTGATCACAGCAAACACAACAAGTCCAACAACGGCAAATACGATATCGTGTTTAGGTAGTGGCGGATCTATGGGCAGCGGGGATCAAAACTTTTTAACAAAATGGGTGACCGATACCGAAATTAAGGAATCAGTGATCTACGAAGATCCTGTGACAAAAAATATTGGTGTCGGAACATCAA
>JAYSQO010000126.1:0-2977 GCA_043721535.1 Bdellovibrio sp.
GGCCCAAGTGGGCTGACTGAATGTGAAGTTGAGCGACAGAGAGTCTTCATATGTTGTAGTCGAATGCCAGTAGCCACGTGGAACAAATAAAACACACCCCGCTGTCATTTCAACATCAATACTGTCTTCTGGTGGTTCATCAATCAACTTGTCATGACATTGCTTTTCTAATGCAGCTGGCATCACATAAGATCCTACTGTAAAGCGTTCTGTCGGATAATTCACTGAAGTGTTCGGAGCTAACGTCCATTGTTTTGAACCAGAAATTTGAATAATAAAATTAGCATTTGCATCGAAATGCATTCGCGTACCACCGCCGGCTGGTGTAGCATAAGCAATCGATCTGGCCCGACATAAATCATGATCTGGCCCAGTGATGAGACCCAAATCATGTCTGATTTGCAGCAATGATTTACCTATAAAACTGTCTTGCGCCTGCATGCCATCAAACACCAGCGTCATATTATTACGGTAAGCTTTAAGTGCGTCTTTCGGATCAATTAAAATAGAACTGTATTCATCATCAAAATCTGGCAGACAGGCACGAACTTTTTCATGTCTGGCTTCAACAAGGTTATCTAAACTTTGTAATTGTTTGAGTTCAAAAAGTTTTTGAACTTTGTTTGTTACTGCAGGAATAAACAATGGAGTTCTTGGCCAATGTTTTTGAAAAAAATCATCAACTGATAGCGGGGCAATAAGATCTTTTAAATTTAGACTGTTCATAGATCTTGATGACAGCAGTTTTAAAAACCACTGTCATCAATTAAAAAAATTAGGCTTTAGCTGTTGTAGCAGATGCTTTAGGTTTATTTTTAGCAGCTTTTTCCTCAGGGCTCATACCCCAAGGAGAACTTTTAGGACCACTTTTGTTGTTGCCACCGCGACGAGGTCCACCACGAGAATCAGTTTTTTCTGCAGGGGCTGCAACTTTAGCATTGAAAATTTCAACTGAATAATAAACATCTTCGATTTGTTGGTAATTTGGAGCAGCTGTTTCGCCTTCAGCAAAAGATGCCACTAAAATACGACGAACAGATTCTTTACCCGCAAAAAGATCAGCGGCGGCAAGAGCATACTTAATTTTATCACCTTCGTATTTAAAAGTCTCACCAATTGCTGTAGAAATTTCTTCAGCTGTTTTACCTTCAGCAACTAGTGCCGTTTTAGCGTTAAGTACTTTTTGTAAAGTCATTGGTTGGAATTCAGTTATTGATTTCATAAGAGACCTTCTTTTTAAGAGAGTTATAGTTGTTTGAGTGGATTAAGCTAACAAAAGCCCACTTTAAACACAAGAAGTTATGAAAAACAGAGGCTTTTTAAGCCCTTAAAACGCTATAAAAGGCTTCAAAGGGTAAAATGTCTATTTTTTACAGACTGTATTCTGCTCAAATCGAGCAATCCTATATTTGATAATCGTCGTGTTTTCAAAGCTCAAGTTAGGTGCGTGCTCTGGACTGAGCATTCTTTGTCTTACGCCTTCAATATTTTCAGTTAAACGAGCACACAGCTTTTTTTTGAACCGAAGATACAGATCGCTATAATTTTTATTTATAGATAACTTAGATTCATACAAAGATAAAAGATCATTATATTGATCGACCATGTCTAAGTCTGAAAATACATTATATTTAATTTTATCACCAAGATTATCTTCGTATTTATATTTTACAAGAGTGTCTTCAAATAGACCAAACAAAAAGACTAATCCACCAACAGTAAATGGTCTTATGCCAAAAGAATTTTCATAAACTTTTTTTACGCATTCAGATTTAGAATGATTGGGACAATACTGATTCAATATTTTTGGGTCATTCACTATTAGTGAAAGTCTAGACACACGACATGCATCAAAATTCGTAAGAAATCGATACTGCTGGTTCATTGATAGCTGATTTGTTCTATCCTGTACAAATTGATTAGTGAAATCTGTTGTCATGATTCCTCTGAATGTACTAAAACAACTTGCAACTGAGTATTTATTAAAATGACTGATTGTCATCTGTTTATCAGATCTGAGAGTTAAAAATTCAAACGAACACAACATGACATAAAAAATAATGATGTGTACAAAAAACTTTTCTTTTATTCTTAGGTCTTTGGGGTAAACCTTCTCTAAAGTGACAAAAAACAAAAAGCAGGGAAGTATATAGAATATGTATTTTAGGTCGCTCGACCCTATTTTGTAGGATTGACTATCGATTGTGAAAACAATCACTACAGTCAAAAAAAATAAAATGATTTTAGCTATAAAGACCAAAGTTCTTTTAATCATGCTTGATTAGAATATTAAGAAACGACCAGTCAAACAATAAATTACTTTTGAACGTCTAGCACACAACCCGTTTTATCGTCTTTAAACTTAAAAACAGCTTTAGGGCCTGGCGCAATATCGATAGTCGATGCCACCGATTTATTGTCATAGTTAATAGCCACACTAAAAATAGCTGGCTGAACAAGGCTTAATTTTTTACAGTAGTCTTCATCTTGATTCATCACAAATAAGCACTGACATGTATGCTGGGCACGGTAATTAAGACCTAATATTGCTACTGGCGCTTGGTAGGGAATTTCAGTAGTTAAAACTTCTGATGAAACTGCGTTTTCTGAAAAGCTTTTGTTTTCCAAAGCTTTTACAATTTCAGAAACAACTTGAACAATTGGAAAGCTATTTGTTTGATTATTGCCCATACGTACAATCACCACGTTCATTGATGGAATCACAACTAAAAATTGCCCCCAATGCCCATTAGCGTAGATAGCATCAGGAATATTATATTTTTTTTGTAATTCAGAATTTAATTTCCACCAGCTTCTAGCTGATACAAAGGCACGCGTTTCATTATTTAAATTTGAGTTAAATGTTTCAGGCTCTGACCAAGTGTACTTGTACCAGTCCTCTGAAAATAAACGCTGACCGTTCATGACTCCATGATTTAAATACAGTTCACCAATTTTAGCTAAATCCCGTGGTTTA
>JAYSQO010000127.1:0-19237 GCA_043721535.1 Bdellovibrio sp.
CTGTTGGGCGCCGTCCAAATGGTGATCAATCGAATTTAAAAGCCGCCGGTATTGCCGTTGACGAGCGTGGTTTTGTTAAAGTCGATGCTCAACGTCGTACAAATGTTCAAAATATTTTTGCGATTGGCGATGTTTGCGGTCAACCGATGTTGGCACATAAAGCCTCACATGAAGGTGTCATGGTTGCTGAAATTATTTCTGGAATTAACCGCGTGTACGACGCAAAAACAGTTCCTGCTGTGGTCTTCACTGATCCAGAAATTTCATCAGCCGGAATGACTGAAGCTGAATGTAAAGCCAAAGGTTTTACTGATTTATTAATCTCTAAATTTCCGTTCGCAGCCAATGGTCGCGCCGTCAGTATGTCTGAAACTGAAGGTTTCGTGAAAATGATCGCTGATAAAAAAACGCATGTCTTACTTGGCATTCATATCGTTGGCCCTGAAGCTTCAAATTTAATTTCTGAAGCGGTTCTAGCGATCGAAATGGGCGCAAGGTTAGAAGATGTGGCATTGTCTATCCATCCACATCCTACGCTGGGTGAAACAATGATGGAATCGGCTGAGGCGACTTTAGGTCATGCGATTCACATTATTCAAAAGCCTTTAGCTGGTAAATCTGCACATGCTTAGGATTTTTTTGGCACTAATTTGCTTGTTAACTTCATCGTGCACATTAACGAGAACTAAACAAACAACTGATTCAAATGACTTACCTTTTGTAGCAACACAGCTTGCTGTTAATGAAGCTGTTGGAGCATTTAGCGAAAAGCAAGGCCCACCTGCTGATAAATTTAAACGTGTCTTTACAAAAATTAATGGTCAAATCATTTTACCTGAAAAATGTTTTGCTTCAAATACTCCATACATTATTGAATTAAAACGACCACAAGTCACAAAAGCTGACTTGTTTGCAAAAGTTAATTCAGAAAAATTAAACTATGAGATTCAAGGTCGAACTTTTGATGGCGATTACGAATTACATCTTGTTAATTTAAGAACAAGTAAACCGATTGAAATCAAAAAACTACGTGTCGATAGCCAACACGATCAATTCACAGTTAATTTTAATGGTTGTTTGTAAAATAAAGAGCTACATTAGTTCTGAATACTAATTAAAACAAATCACATGAAGCCCATGGAGATTTTTTATTACCTTGATTTCGTGGAAAGCTAGTTTCCGATGTGCTTTGGCCATTAGTGCTGTTGGTACAAGTGCTAGTTACTTCACCGACGAACTCATCACCTTCACAACTCAAGTCATAAGAGTTTTCAGCGTCGGGACACGTAACGCTCGAAGATTCAGTGGATACAACACCTTGGTCATCAGTGTAGTCCATACTACATGTACAGCTCGGGTTAGCCGATGCATTGTGGGAAAAAACAAGCGCTAGAAGAACAGTTAAAATTAAAGATCGAGCCATATGGACCTCAAAAAAAAGAAGAAGATATATTTGGTTAGGAGTTAACTTGTTTCAGTAAAAAAAACAACTGATAAAGCGATTTTTGCATACTCTACAAATCACTTCAAATTGCGCTTTCAAAAAAGAACCTAACAGCTTCTCCATTGCATACAAACAGCCGGGATTTTAAGTCCCCTCCGATGGTCTTGATTTCAAATCAAAACCTCTACTAACGTGCAGGTAAAATCATTAAAATCCGCGTATAATTACAATGATCGATAAGACCATTATAATTAACTGCAAAAACTCTTTAGATAACCTGATAAAGCGTCGATAACGCAGATATTGAGTCTTACGCATATCGAACCTCCGATTAAAAGTCGGATGTTCATACGCACATAAAGCTGTTAGGCTCATACCTTAACAGCTTTATGCATTTTAGAGCCCACTTCTCGACTACAAAATCTGGATACTAATTTACTATGAACTCTTGTGAGCTTATCGCCCATGCCTCAGACTGAAACCCCCAAAAAGTTCCACGCTCCCAAAGCTTATTAGATCTAATAGCAACCTTATACCGACCAGGTTTTAAATTAATTTTATCAAAATTATGCTTATTCCCGATATGCATAACAGACGAAACGGCTATTAAATCTTTTAATATATTTTTTGTACTTACTGGGAAAACAAAAACCCATGATGTATTGGAGTTAAGATCAGATTGCCAAGTTATGTCAACGTTTGAACCTAAATCATTAACAAAAATATTTTTTGCAGGCTTTAAAAAGAATTTTTTGTAGTCAAAATCTAATGTATATTTTTCAGTTTCAGTTTTGATTTCAAAAGTATAAGTTCCTTCTGGCAACGCTCCACCCTGAGCGCTAAATACTCTATCTTGATCTGAGATATGCCATCGTCGTTCCGAGTATTGATTTAAAACCCTGTCCTTCATGTTGATATCTGGCAACAAAGTATCAGCTGGCGCCTTAACTGTAATAACCTCTTTACCAGAGAACATTGGTGATGAAATAAAGAACGCATACCCTTGCGTATTTTTTAAGAAAGGCTCCATCTCAAATGAATGAGTTTGAATCATGGGAAAAAACTGTGCAAACATAACTGAACCCCAAAAAAAGATGCATAAGGCCAATGATTTCATAATGTACCTCTTAGATTAGACAATAATGACTTAACTCTATTTAGTCATTATTCAAATTATATCTCGCTTTATGCATTTTTGAGCCCATATAATAGCGCTATTTTGAGGTTTTTTATAGACTTTTTACGATAAAACTGTATAGTAATATCAATAAGTTGCAGATTTAAACTTTCAAATATTAGGTTTTTTATGAAGTCAGTTGAACTCAAATACAGCAAGTCAAAAATAGACAAGGCTGGCGAACATCTTAAAGATCGCACAACAACAGATGAAAACATAATTAAATCATTAGGCGTACTTTCGAATTGGCGCGGTGTTCATGCCGAACCATTAGATACTTTTGCTAAAGTCTTAAAAGCAAGATCACAAAGAATTGATAAAAATGTCATCGTTGCACAGAGATTAAAAAGAACACCTTCTATTTTAATTAAGCTTAAAAATCACAAAACTATGCGCTTATCTGCTATGCAAGATATCGGAGGACTTCGAGCTATTGTAGACACTTCTGTCGCGGTCTATAAATTACTAAACCTCTATAAGAAATCAAAATCTAAACATTCGTTGTCTTCACTAGATGACTATATTCAGAACCCAAAACAAGATGGCTATCGGGGAATACACCTTGTTTACAAACTAAAAAAAACACCCAGTTTGTTTATAGAAATACAATTAAGATCTCACTTACAGCACATTTGGGCCACCGGAGTAGAGGTCTTTAGTACATTAAAAAGTAGCTCATTTAAAACTGGGCACGGTGATCGAAAGTGGCTAGAGTTTTTTTCTCTTTTAAGTTCAGCTTTCGCGTTAAAAGAAAAATCACCGGTGCTCAAACAGCATAAATCGATGGCTCGAACAGACCTACTTCAATCGTTAAAAAATAAAATGACTGAACTACAGGTCATTGACAATCTTAATGTATACACTGCTGTCTATAAAACAATTTCAGGGAAAAACTCGATTGGCAGAAAAGGACACTACAGTTTGATTTTATTAAATTCTAAAGAGAATACTATTTCATTAAAAACGTTTGGAACAAATCAATTCGATACTGCTGCAAAGGCTTATTTAGAACTTGAACAACGTCATTTTTACGAGAAACAAATTAATATTGTTTTAGTTAATACAGGTGATATTAGAAAGCTTGAACAAAGTTATCCTAATTACTTTATGGATACAAAAACTTTAGTCAGAAATCTTTCGTTAATCATGTTAGGAAAATTTCTATGATCTTTGAAGACTGGGGACTGATTCCATACGGCGAAGCCCTTAACAAACAATTAAGTTATTTAGAAAAGCTGGATGCAGCCTTATCAAAAGGTGAAAATCATCCAGGGTTTTTGATTTTTTGCACACACCCCGCAGTAGTCACAACAGGCCGACAAACAAAACCAGATGATATTTTTTCTTGGACAGGGGATGTGATTGAAATTTCACGTGGTGGCAGGGCTACATATCACGGTCCTTCGCAAATCGTGGTCTACCCAATTATTAATTTAAAGAATCCCCGCAAATCCCGTGGCGCACAAGAAATTCGGGGCTACTTACGTGATTTCGAAAAAGCTATTGCTTTAACACTTAAAGAATTTGGTATTGAAGCTGTTGGCAAAACTCCGCAAAAGATCCCCGGCGAACAGGCTGAATCTGATGAAACTGGCGTATGGGTTGGATCACAAAAAATAGCTTCACTAGGTATTGCTGTAAAGAAATGGATGAGCTATCACGGGGCTGCTATTAATTTTTTGGATGATGCTTCTGCTTTTGTGGGTATTAACCCTTGCGGATTTAAAACAGACACAATGATTTCTGTTGAAAAAAAATGTAGTGAGCTGAGTTTAACTAAGCCCGATATTGAATTATTTAAAACAAGTCTTAAAAAACATCTGTCACAATTACTTTAGCTGGCATTCACCATTCATTTTTTTCATATATGGAGATTTTGGATTCAGCACTGTCGCTTTAAAATCTTGTGTCGCTAAAACTATATTTTCTAATTTTTGATTGGGTGTCCCTTGATATCTAGCTTCAGTGTACTGACCAATTTCGGTTTCATTTTTCATTTCCGTTTCAGAAATCAAAACAGTGGCTTGCGGGATAACACCGTATTCACAATGCAGTGCTGTTATAGCTTGGGAAACAGGGCTGATTGATAGCATAATCCAAAAAATTATTTGCAATGCATTAAATTTGTGCTACTTGTAGTCTGTAATGGAGAAATTTATGAAAAAATTAACAGCTATATTAATACTTATCTTATTACCTGCCTTATCGTTCGCCTCATCAACTATTACATGCCAAGCTCTATCTGGTGATGATAAGTCATTAGTGCTTTTTGTCAGTGGCAACAAAGTTAGTCAACTTAAAGTCCAATCACAAGGATCATTGCCAAAAGTACTTAAAACTAATGAGATTCGAAATGACGGCTCTGTATCTGTGTACTCAGTAGTCGGCAATTCTGCCTTACTTGAAATCCAAAACACAGTTATTGATGGGCAAGGTGGACGCGCTAAATTTTCTGGTGAAAGATTTGAGTGCGATTCTAATTAATTTTATTTTTTAGATTTTTTTTCTTTGATTTTCTTCTTCACTGATCCAATATCACGGGCCACTTTAACCTGAATTCGTTTTAAACACTGCGCAGCCTCTTGTTGGTTTTTTGATTTTACCCATTCAGGATTAATGTCATCGTCTGACAAATAGATACTTTTTTGAAATGTTAAAGTCGTACAAAGAATATCTTTATCTTTTGAAGACATTTTTTGAGTATAAAATAAATCAATCGCTTTTTTTTGTAAATCTGCAGCTTCATCTATTGTGTACAAACCAAAATACACGCCAATCGTCACAATGTCTAACTTGCCGCCTAATGAAGGATTTTTTTCAAAAGCTTTATTAAAAAATTCTAATCTGTCTGTATTGCCACGAAGAAATTCAACTTTGTCGATATCGTAGGGCGACATTTTTGATTTTTCATTTGGCCAAATAAATTCTAAAATCATTCTGTACTGAATAAAATCTTTTGTATTTAAAAGATAGTTTTTAACGATTTCTAAACGATCAATAAAACTTTTTTGACTTTTAATTTCACAAATCATTTTATCTCGTAAAATTGCGTCTTCGTCATTTGCGGTAAAGCCGTTTTCCATGACCATACTTTGTGAGCTGAGTAGCTTCATTAATTCAGGATCTGCTTTTTTGCTGTTAGCTTTTAATCTTGACTCAAATCCTGTGGCTTTAATTTTATTAAAATATTTTTCAAGTGACGGCGCTACCATGAAACCCAAAGGGCTACGTCGCTCGAAACCATAGATCTGTGGCACGTTAGAAAAAATAGATCGCATAGAATAGTAATTACTGATGGGCGCACGACTAAAATTTGTATGGGCTTCATCAATAAATTCATTGGGATTACGACTGTGATTATCATAGGCTAAATAATCTAAATAATCCTTAAAAGATGCGTAATCACCATCTTTAGTCGTTAATGTATTACAACCAAATAAATAAACCTGTTTTAAATTTTCAAAAAAGTTACTGCAAGAATTTTCACATTTTCTTTTGCGTAAATCATCATTCGTTAATCTGAAAGGACTTGTTTTTGCTTCTCCAAAAAATCGACCCTGCCATTGGTGGCTAGAAATAATTAACACATCACAACTGATTTTTTGTTCACAAATCTGATCAAACCATTTACCGGATAACCATAGAGCATTTTTATGCTGTTCTGTTGTTGCTGTATTTTTTGCGATTTCTGTTAATTCAATAAAGTTAAATTTATCAGCTGGCAAATGCTTTTTGAAAACTTCGATTTCATCTTTTGAATTTAATGTGGCTGTGCAAACATTGTATGGCTGCGCCAATACGGTGGTTGAAAAGATAAAGACTAGAATGAGCAATAAATTGATTTTCATATATCAGTTATCGGAAAATTTTATATTAAACTTATGTGCGGACCCTGAAAATCTCATATTGAGACTATATATACTTTTGAATCTTAACTAATAGCATCTGCATAATTTCTGCAGCCCCTACTCCTAAAGTCAGGAAAAAAATAACACCAGCTATGGCTACTAAATAACTCAAACCTATTAGAAGCCCATCTTCTTCTAAACACCCTACAGCGTTCATAATTAAAAAATAAGCTGGTACTGAATTGGTAAAAGGTATCGGCAATGGCAGCGCCAATAGGAAAGCAAAAAGCATGATCAGTAAACCATTAAATATTTTTGCTGGTAGCGATGTTGATAGAAAAATAAACCGTGGCTTAATATATTTTTCAGTGCGATTTAAAACTTTAATCAATGTTGATGTGCAACTTTGCACTAAAGATTTTTGAATTACTTTTTGCTGAAATCGAATTGGCAACCAAGGCTTAATTTGAAGAATAATAAATAAACCACTTAAAAAAATAACCCCACCAAAAATAGCCGACAAGCCAAATAAAGGTAAAGGCTGCACAAAGGGCAAGCTTAAAAATAAAATAATTAGTGGATGACTGCGGTTTTGAAAAAGATCAACAAGCTGTTTTAAAGTTAAACCATTTGGTTCTGACTTTTTTTCAATATCTAAAATGATTTCTTTTAATGTTAAAATATGTTTCACGTCGCGGCGCCGGTGATTCCGCTAGCCATAACAATTGTTGCTTCGCCTTTAACACAAAAATCACCATTAGCTTTAACGGCTGTTGTTGAAACTACAGCAAGACCGCGACCTTGATGAACTTTGGTAATTTCAATATTAAAAGTGATATCTTCATCGATATAAACAGGGTTATAAAACTTTAAAGTTTGTGCTCTGTAAATTCCACCAGTGCCGATTGTTTCAATCAACACACGCGAAACTATTGCGCCTAAAATCATACCATGCGCGATTCTTTTTTTAAAAATTGTCGTAGCCGCGTATTCTTCATCTAAATGAATGGGATTATAATCACCAGATAGCTCTGCAAACTGCCGAACCATCTTGTCAGTGATTTTAACTGTGACTGCTGCTTTATAGCCTACTACTATTTTATTTAAATCTACCGATACATCGACCATAATTACCCCTAGAGCTTTTACACTATAGGATGTTAGCAGCTAATTCGGCAAGTTCAGATCTCTCACCTTTAGTTAATGTGACATGTGCCGCTATAGTTTGGCCTTTGAATCTTTCTACAGCATGAGTTAATCCCGAATTTGCTGAATCTACATAAGGATTATCAATTTGGTAAACATCGCCTGTTAAAATGACTTTAGTGCCGCGCCCAGCGCGCGTGATAATTGTTTTAATCTCATGCGGAGTTAAATTCTGGGCTTCATCGACGATCAAATACTGCTTTGGAATACTACGTCCACGAATGTATGTTAACGGTTCAATGTTAAGCATCCCTTGATTAATTAATTCTTGGGCGCGGCCTGCGGCTTTTTTATCAGCGCCCATTAAGAATTCAACATTATCAAAAATGGGCTGCATCCAAGGATTTAGTTTTTGTTCAATATCACCTGGTAAATAACCGATATCACGACCCATCGGAAAAATCGGACGAGACACTAACAATCTTTGAAAACGACCTTCATCTAAAGTTTTAAATAATCCTGCAGCAATTGCTAATAATGTTTTACCAGTTCCCGCTTTCCCAACTAAAGAAACCATCATGATTTCGTCATTTAGAAGTGCATCTAAAGCAAAACTTTGTTCAACGTTTCTGGCGTGAATTCCCCAGATGCTGTCAGGTGGATTCAACAAAGGCACAATTGCTTTTTCAATTCCTGAATAGCGGCCGATGGCTGAATGATTTTCGTTTGAAGCATCTTTTAAAATAACGTATTGGTTAATATATAACTTATGATCAACGACTAATTTCTTCTCGCGGTAAAAAGTATCAATTGCCGCTGGAGTTACATTAACTTCCAAGTAACCCTCGTACATGTCACCTTGGGTTGTGTCTGAGTTATCATAATCACAAGCAAAAATTCCGTAAACATCGGCTTTAATTCTTAGATTAATATCTTTTGAAATCAGTTCGACTTTTGCACGTGGGTGTTGTTTTTGTAAAGCTAGTGCTGTACTTAAAATTCGATTATCTGCTTTATTTTGATCAAGTTCTGAGTTCGAACCTGCCATGATCATGTCTGTGGTGATATAAACAATTGTTTCGTGATTATCAATTTGCACGCCATTTGCAAGGCTGCCTTTAGATCTTAAGACATCAACGAAACGGCTAAACTGTCTCGCATTCCGACCGTTTTCACCTTGATCACGTTTAAATTTATCGATTTCTTCAATAACTGCGAACGGAATATGAATGTCAGCATCACCAAACTTCAATAATGCAAACGCATCAAATAAAATCACATTTGTATCTATAACAACTTTACGACGTTTAGCTTTTGCATTAGTACTCAAGATGTAGCCCCCGCTGAATCAAGTTTAGTAGACCAGAATAAGTCTTACTAAATTCGACCTCAAACAGGTGTTTAAGTCACTGAATATTTTTGTGCTACGAACTAGAGCCGATCATTAAATCGCCATCATCAATTTTCAAACCTTCACTCACTGAAATAATGAAGTTAACGAAATGCCGAAGCGCAACATCTGAATCACCTCTAACATATTCAACACCGTGTCTGGCAACGTTTTCCTGAGTATCGAAAGTTGCATGTTTAATTTTCACATATAATGGGAAGTAAGTTTTATGATTTAAGTAAACTCGAAGTGCAATTTCTTCGCCGACAGAATATGAACCCATGTTTGGTTCTAAAACAAAAGACAAGCCTTCTTCAGAAATATCAAAAAGCTGAACCTTAAGCAGACCTTTTTGTGGCAATACGATCATTCCGCTAACCATGTCAGATAAGATTGTTCGATCAACTAAACGGCGTTCTTTTAGAATAATAGGTTTAAATCCTGATTTTTCATCATCCATCTGGGGCAGATCTTTTCTATCTAATTGAATTTGGAGATTTTGTGGATCTGCTACAGTTTTAAGACGTGGTACTAGATCAATAATTTTAGACATGAATCCCCCGTTTGATGACACAGTCCTTATCGGCTAAAAATTGTCTTAACTTGAGATCTAAAAATGATACACTCTCAATCATTATGTTTCGTTTTATAAGCCTGCTAGGCCTAAGTCTGGCTCTGCATTTTATATCTGCACTTTCTTTGAATTGGGTACCCAACCCTAAATCTGCAGATCACCCAACTGTTGTGGTCGAACTTATTGATCAAAACAAAATCACCGAAAAACAACCCAGCTTTGAAAAACCTGTCGTGAAAAACACCACCGAAACACCAGCTTCTGAGTTGAAAACTTCTGCTGAATTCGTCGCTAAAAAAAATCAGCGCTTTGAAAAACAAACCAAAGCTCAAAAATTAGGTGTGTTCCGAAATGCAGATGTAAAAACTCAAAAGGGACAAAAAAAAATTGCTTCGGATCAATCTCAGCAAACAAACAATAATGATGATGGTGTTCCCGAATTTGCAAAAGTGATTCAAAATCAAGTCGCGCAAACTCAGGCCTCAACTGTTCCCTTTGAATTACCTGAAGATATTGCCCAAGGTTCTGCAACAAATTTAAATGCCGATGCACACATTTATGCTTCTTTTTACAATCGTGTTATTGAGCTGTTTTACGTACGCTGGGCCGAAAGACTTGATGCTATCTGGAGTCATCTGTCGACCGATTTTAAAAGACAATTATCTGGCAAATCATGGACGACTGATGTTGAAATTTGGCTAGACTCTACTGGTGTTTACCGAAAAGGTTTTATTACAAAAAAGTCAGGTTATGCTCCTTTTGATCAGGCTGGTATTAATGCATTCAGAAATGCACAGTTTTTTCCTAATCCCCCTAAAGCTAAAGTCGAGGCGGATGGCGTTATTCGTCTTAGGTATAGAATTAGCGTTCACACAAGGTAAACAGTCTTAAAATAAGCTAAACTAAGGATATGAATTTTAATAAATTTGTTCTCGTTTTACTTTTATTGACTGGCTTACTTACTGGTGTAAAAGCTCAAGCCATTGTTGTTGAACTGGGCCTGACCTACGGCTTTTCAAAGAAAAGTTTTAATGCGACAAACTATTACCAGTCAGAAACAAAAACAGCTTCGCTTTCATTTTATTTATTTGAAAAAATCGCGTTAGAACTTAGCTACACTGATTCATTTTATGAAAATCAAGAAAATGATGCCACTTCATCACGGGTTATTCAGCAGACATCTAAGATATCTGGTGCTGATTTGATTTATATTTTTACTGATCAACGCAGTACTTTTCAGCCTTACATTAAAGGTGGAGCCGCCTATATTCAGAAAAAAGCTATTATCAAATATTCAAATGCTGATGCTTTTGAAATTCCAACTAAAGATGGCCTGGCACCTAGTTACGGTATTGGTTTAAAGTATAAATTATCTGATCGTTTATCAATGCGTGCAGGATACGATGTTTGGAAGACGCCACTGGATGACGGAACCAGCACGAACGATACCGCTTTTAAATCTGGGCTGACTTGGTATCTATAGTGAATTTACTCGCTAAATATTTTTTTCTTCTGATGACTTTGATCGCATTTAACAGCTGTCAAATCGGTTACATTATTAATTCAGCCCATCAGCAGTTTTCAATGATGAAAACCAGAGTTGACATTAAAACCGAACTCAAAAAAAAAGATTTATCTAATGATACTCGAAAAAAATTAAATTTAGCTTTGGTTGTTCGTGAATTTAGTTTTGAAAAGCTTAAGCTTAAAAAAACTGACAACTACAACACTTATATTAACTTAAACCGCCCCTATGTAACTTGGGTTGTTCATGGTGCTTATAAATGGGAGATGAAAACCTATGAATGGTCCTACCCCTTCTTAGGTAATTTGCCGTATAAGGGGTTTTTTACTGAAGCTGAGGCCATTGTAGAATCTGAAAAACTAGAAGACCTAGGTTATGATTCTTTTGTTCGCGGAGTCAGTGCTTATTCAACACTGGGCTACTTTACTGATTCAGTTTTATCATCTATGCTAAACTATAAAGAACATGATCTGGTAAATACGCTAATTCATGAATTGGCGCACACGACTTTGTATGTCAAAAACAATGCTGACTTCAATGAACGACTGGCGGTTTTTATTGGCAACAAAGGCACTGAATTATTTTACAAACATCTTGAAGGTGAAAATTCAAAAACTTTAGATTTAATAAAAAAAGGAAATGCTGATGATGTGATTTTTTCAAAATTTATTTCTAAAAAATTAACTGATCTAGAGTCTTGGTATAAAACTAACAGTTCGCGATCAGATTCAGAACGCAAAGCGCAATTTGAAAAAATTAAACGTGATTTTAATCAAATTGAATTCAAAAAAATGCAGACAAAAAACTACAATAAAACATTTGATAAAAAAATGAATAATGCTTACTTAGGTTTATTTAAAACTTATTTATCTGATATGGATGATTTTGAAAATGTTTATCAAAAATATGGTAGTGATTTGCTTTTATTTATTGAAAAAATGAAGCAACTTGAAAAATCTAAAGATCCTATGAGGGATTTAAAAACTCTTTAAGCTTTTTACCCTGGAAATCAATATTGAACTGATCATAAAATTTTGGATTTAAAATTATATTCTTATGAATTTGCTGGCCTAAGTTATCTAAATTATAAAAAAGACAATTTTCTTTAAAATCTGGAATATTTGAAAATAAATTATGTAAAAGTAGTGGCTTTCGAAATGAAAATGCCAAACTATAAGCCCCTGATATTTTAGTGTGTAAGTATTTTTCAAAATACTGTGTTCCTGGATGCATTAATGACATCACATAATCACAACGTTGAAG
The DNA here is from genome assembly GCA_043721535.1 of Bdellovibrio sp. Lineage (GTDB taxonomy): Bacteria > Bdellovibrionota > Bdellovibrionia > Bdellovibrionales > Bdellovibrionaceae > Pseudobdellovibrio. Next base: position 12,368 of record JAYSQO010000127.1, read on the forward strand.
ACAACTGTCTAAAGTTGTTTGTTCAACATAACCATCATGAAGCTGAAACCGATCATTTATGCCAGCTTGCAAGATTTGTTTTTTTATTTCAGGCCCGTCATGTGTTAAGCTATTACCTAACAATTCAAATCGAATATTTTTAAATTCATTCGGGCTTTGCAAAACTATTTTTATCAATCCAAAATAATCTCTGCGCCCTTGTTCTAGAACCCCAGGGATTGCAATGATCCTTTGTTGATGCGTGTTCTGATCAGCTCTTTGCTGATCCAGCACAGGATAAAACACATGTAGATTTTTGCCTGCAACGCCATTTCGAACAAGATAGTCTTTATTAAACTGCGCCAATAAAATATATTTTTTTATTTTTAATTTAATTAAACTTTGAGTAAAACTACAGACTAGTTTTTCGGGATTATGGTGAAATCCAACGAATTTAGTTTTCTTAAAAAATGTTTTGAAAACTAATGATCTGGCATTTTTACCTTGAGCTGAATTAAAAATAACAATGTCATAATTATTATTTTCAATGATCATTTGTGCATCAGTTACTTCAAAGTTATTTGATAATTTAAAGATTTTGATTTGATTATCTAGATGTTGAACTTTAGAAAAGCTATTTTCGTGAATGGCTAAATCAACTGTCCAAGATTTTAAGGCCTTGACCGTGGGCTCGATGATTTCAGTGTGTGATGTGCTTAATTCGACGATCAATATTTTCATTTCAATTTAAAATATGGCATATGTTCAAGATATCAACAACTGGAAATCCATCTCCAATCGTTATGTTGTCGATTTGATTACCGACGTGGATTTGTTCTTTGAGCTTTTGCCGTGCTTTCAAGAAAAACCCACGTCTTACCCCACCGACTTAATTGCTTAACATCGGTCTTATCAACTTCCTTCATAATACGACTGTGAAGTTGATTAAAAAACATGTCGTCCATCGGTAATTCGACAGGATCATGTTCTTTAAGGGTTTGTATTATTTTTAATTGTTCAAGCTTCATTCTGCCTCCAAATATTTAGTATTTATTTCAGTTAAGAATCCACCGACTTCATGAGTCCATGTTTTAAGTTCTTTTTGTCCTTCTAAAGCTTCTTTCAATTTCAAAAGTGCATGTCTGTAATTCGCTTTTGCTGTATCATATGGACAATTCATGATTGTCGCGATCTCAGCAAAACTGAGATCTTCATACACTCTTAAAACGAGAGCTGTTTTTTGTTTAAAAGGTAATTTTTCGACTTCTTTATTTAAAATATCACCGACAGCGCGATGTACTAAATTCTTTTCTGCAACTGCTTCGATACCAATTTGTACATTTTCAATGTCAGAGAAGTCGTAGCGATCTTCACGCAATCTATTTCTGGCCGTGTTGACTGTAATTTGATAAAGCCAGCTTTTGAATGAAGATCGTCCTTCAAATGAGCTTAGTTTTTCATAGCTCTTAATGAACGATTCTTGCACTATATCCTGAGCGTTATCTAGATCCTTAACAAATCTCATACTTAACCGCAGCAAACCCTTCTGATGTCGTTTCACAAGTTCTGAGAAAGAAGCCCTAAGACCACTTCGGACTTCTTCGACTAATTGTAGGTCTGATTTTTCAATCAGATTGGCCCCCAATTGCGAGTCGATCTCTCTTTTCATTGGACACTTCCTTTGTTTATTTAGGTTAATAAATGTCTGCCGTGACAAAAGGGAACCATTTCCCTTTTTTATTAGCCTTGCTTATGATTAAAGCAAACTAGAAGCCAGAATTTCAGGTGTCATAATGCCTAAGCATATGAAATAACTAGATTTTTTAAGATTAATCTAATTCTAGATATAAATAATTCTTATGTTATCTAAGTACTGAATACTGAATGATTTTTATTTTACAGACTTAATTTTTTGCAGATGTAGGCGACTTAAATCTTCGCAAAGACTGATGATTTTATTTTGTGTCAAGCTATCTGGAGTAATAAATTCCAGCCCAATTTCAGGCTGAGATATCTGCTTTCGAAAAATGAATCGAACCTGACAGGCCGTCATAAAGGTTGGGCGTCGTTCAACTTTAACAGATAAAACGATCGTCGACCCTTTCAGTATAGCCGTCAGACTTTCTTTACATTTAATCTTTGCACCTGATTCTGAAAAATTAATCAACTGTGCATTAATTCTTAGATTCTTATAAACCTGACTAATGATCACACAGTCATATTGAAAATTATCAGGTATATCAAAGCGAATGTGTCTACGTCTGCGAAGTTCAATCAAGTCAAACCCTACATCTACATGAAAACCTTTGCCATCAATATGAATCTTAGATTTGAAAAAAAAAATTCGTGTTCCAATTCTAAAACTAAAAGCGCAAATTCGGTCCTTCAGTTCATAGACATCTTGTGGAATCACATACAGCCTGCCGAACTTATCTTGGCCAGTGATAGCTAATTTAACTTTGATAACTAAATTTTTTTTACCATCTTCAAGAGTCAGCTGGCCTTTTTCAAAAATTCCTTTTTTAAAGATACTTTCAACTTCATCTTTAGGAACTTTTTCAAAAAAGTTTTGCACTGTACTCATTTTGATTTAACCCGTCAAACGACTGTGACTTTGTTCCGGCCATTTTTTTTACTTTGGTATAAAGCCTTATCCGCTCGCTCATAGGCCGCTTCCCATGATTCGTCATTCTGGTGTTGTGTTACGCCAATCGATATAGTCACTGCTATTTTTTTGCCGTCAAATATAAAAGGGTGAAATTCAACTGTGTGTCTGATTCTTTCAGCCACTTCGTTAGCCGTCTTAATCGGCGTAGCTTGCAAAATAATAACAAATTCTTCACCGCCGTATCTGGCGAAAAAATCATTTGATCTGACTAATTTATCTTGCATCAGTTTTCCGAGTTCTTTTAAAACGTAGTCACCGCCTGGATGCCCATAGCCATCATTAATTTTTTTAAAAAAATCGAGATCAAAAGTAATGATTGATAAAGGTTCTTTAAGATTTAATGCTCTTTTTATTGACTCAGGTCCTTTTTCAAGCAGTGCGCCTTTACTGTAAGCCAATGTTAAGGCATCTTTCTGAGCTTTATCAAAAACCTGCTGATTAGTCACAACTTCAAGGCTGCCTTTTTCAAGATATCTGAAAATAATATTTCCAGTTTTTATTTTATCACTGTTGGTTAGTTTACGTGGCACCATCGGTGGTAATGTCTGGTCATTCACTGATGTTTTATTTGTGGAATTCATATCCATAATCATTGTGTCTTGACCTGTTTGAATAATTTTAGCATGTGATCGACTTAGTGATGCATCAGAAATATAAATATCACATTCTACAGCGCGACCGATTGTTAAATCCGGTTTGTTAATCAGCCATTGTTTTCCAACTGACCCAGTTGGTCCCACTAAAATAACTAAAGCCGCAGGAGCATCGCCAGCTTGTTTGATGGCTCCATTGAAGGTGTCACTGACTTGGCCAATGACTGTAGATTCTTGATTATTGTCAGACATATTTAACCATTATGATTGAGTTTTTTAAGGGGTTCAACCAACTTTATTTGGCAAAAACGAACTGGACTAGACGAATGCCGTAAGAAAATTAATACAAAAAAATTATGAAACTGCAACGTCTTCTTCGATTCGATGAAATCCACGCCATTCTTTTAATCGACCATGTGGTGTGGTGTCCATATCTGTATATTCAAATAACACAAAAGTAAGCTTAGTAATTCGACCTAACGACACAACATCTAAAGATGTGAGTTCTGTCCAAGTTCCAGTATTAAAATATTCTTTTCTTGATCCCCATTTTCTATATTCGTAGACATGTGTATGACCAAAAACAACTGAATGCACCCTTTCGTCAGCTAGTATTTTTTTTGCGGCAACACTTAAATCTGGAAAAATAGCACTTTCGAAGAATATCTTAAGAAGTCTTTTAATCGACCATGAATAGCGCGCATCATTTGAAAATATCAAGCTGTAAACATATTTAAAAAATAATCCTGTGGCTTTAAATAACATCATCGTTTCATTCACAAGTGCCCAACGCATCATTTGCCCGAATGGTCTGATCTTATCAACATGAGGGTATTTTTCTTTAACTTTTAAAACTAATTCAATAAAAAAATGTGACCCGAATGGTAAGTTGAGAATAGGTTCTGGCAGACCCTGTTTAATAAAAAATTTGCGCGGGTCCATTCTATTTGCCGCTTCGTGCATGTGACCATGTTCGATATGAATGCCATCTACAAAATAAATAATATTTTTGTAGAGCAAAGGCTTACCCACAGCTTGATCCAAGTGATCTCTACAGCCTTGAAACATCATGCCTTGATCGTGATTTCCAATGACATAAGTGATTTGCCGGTAAGGCTGTGATAAAAAATCACCCATCGCTTTAAAAACTTGGCTATGGCCTTTGATAATTGATTTTAAAACTTCCACAGCAATTGTTTCAGTGATTGTCGTCAAATAATGACCTTTATAGTCAACTTGTAGAAAATTTAAAAAATCACCATTAATAATAATTTCGACATCATAATCTTTGTAAGCACCAGTTGAATAGTACTGAAAAAACTCAACGAGCTTTTCAGAATAATAGAACTCTTCAAGGGCATTTACCCCGCCGTCTTCAAGAAGTCGACCCTTACCCAAATGAAGATCACTAATCACCAGTTTGATCTTCTTCTGTGGTCTTGCCACTTCTTCATTCATAGATTATTCTGCTTTTTTTAAAATAACTTTGTTTTCATCAAGCAATTCTAAGTTCGCCATAGCCAAACGAAGTGCTCGCGTTGTCCTTTTGAATGAATCTTGGTTAGATTCAATGACTTTATTAAGCTCAACACACTTCTGTCGGTAACTTTCGACTTCAAGCTGCAATTGATCCATTTTTCTTCTGAAATCTAAAATTTGTTCATCTTTAGATTTAACGAGTGCATTTTTTTCTGCTCTGATGAGTTCTAAACGATTTTCTAGTTCACGTTCACGAACACGAATCTTTTTCATGTCGAATCTCAATCTTGATTCAAGCTCTTCAACTTTCATAGAAACTTTACTTAATTCGCCTTCTTTGCGAATTAATTGATTTTTCAAAACAGAATTTTCTGATTTAAATGAAGCCTCTAAAGAATCCCGATCATTTCTGAATTCATGAATCTGAGATGTTAATAATTCAGCTCTTTCTTTGACAATTTCTGAAGCTGATATAAGTTCATTATTTTGGTAGCGTAGTTTTTCATTTTCTTTTTCAAGTTCTAAGATTTTATCTTGTGCAATTCTTAGTTTTTCCGCTTGAACTAAGTTTGAATCAGTATTTCCCCATGAATTGTAACCTGAAGAGTACGATGGCCCACGAACTTGTCCAACACTGACTTTGACTTTGTCTTCGTAGTTTTCGCTTTCTCTTAATGCAAAACCATTTACAGCCACTGTTGATTCATCACTATCAACATTATTTTTTCGCTGTGGACGTGATGCCACCACTGTTCGTTCATCATCGGCATTATCTTGCGGTTCTTCTTTGGATAATTCATTTTTAGAGAAGGCCGGATTAAGATCGAAATTTTTAATTGATGTTTTCACTTCTTCATCTGAATGAAGCTGCAAAGATTTAAATTCATTTACTATGCTATCAGACTGAATTTCATTTTTAGGTTCAACTTGGTGCATGCTTGTATTAATCATAAAAGATGAACGGTGTTCGTCTTTTTTTGGATTTAAGTCCGCCATTAAAGGTAAAGCTTCATCATCTACCTTTAAAGCATCGTCGGATTGACCTAAATCTAATAATTCAATACTTGTGTTTTCAACATCTGATATTTCAATGCCGCTATCAGACTGATCGATTGACGCGTCTATATCTTTCAAATCATCCATTAATGATTCTAAAATATCATCAGCTGTCTTAGTGCGTGCATTTTTTTGACTCATACCGTTTCTAAACCTCTAATTTTACAATTCTTTATCGGCATTAGAAACGGTGAACTTTATATGAAGACTGTCTTAAATTGATATTATGCTTAAAAGCTCTTGGTTCATGGCTTGATAGCTTTTTTGGTCGATTTTAGCCAATGCCTTAAGGCTAAAGTCTTGAATCGTTTGGCTAGACATCACAGTCCCTGCCAAAGTGGCCTTTTTAAGATCAGACCAATTAGGTTTTTGTGAAACATTCTGCGCCAAATAGCCAAAGAACCCCCCAGCAAAACTATCACCAGCCCCTGTTGGATCAACAACTTTTTCAACTGGTAGTGCAGGACACTGAAAAAATCCATCGGCTTTTGAATACATTGTTGAACCGTATTCTCCACGTTTAACCACAACATACTGCGGCCCAAGGTCTGCTACTTTTTTAATAGCTGTGATCACATTTGTTTCACCAGTTAACATTTTGGCTTCTGTTTCATTGATAAAAACAATGTTGACTTTTTTCATGACTGAAAGAAGATCATTTTTCTTAGACATGATCCAATAATTCATGCTGTCCATACCGACAAATAATGGACTTTCGATTTGCGAAAGCACTTGCAACTGAAGAATCGGATCAATATTTGCCAAGAAAACATATTTTGAATTTTTATATTTTGATGGCAGTTGAGGATTAAAATCAGCAAATACATTTAATTCTGTTTTCAGTGTAACTGCTTCATTTAGATTCTGTTCGTAGGTGCCTTCCCAATGAAAAGTTTGACCAGCAACAACTTGCATCCCATCAAGATCAACATTTCTTTTTTTAAGAATTTCACGATCAGCATCTGAATAATCTGAGCCCACTACGCCAACAACACGAACTGGAGCAAAAAGACTGGCTGAAACTGAAAAATAGTTTGCAGACCCACCTAAAGATTTTTCTGCTTTACCTGACGGTGTTGTTACTGAATCATAGGC
>JAYSQO010000128.1:0-7398 GCA_043721535.1 Bdellovibrio sp.
AACTGGTTTGACCACGGGCTTTTAATTCTAAAACTTGACCTAAAAGAACCAAAGTCACGATCACTGAAGCGGCTTCAAAATAAAGTCCTGCTTCACCAGTCATGGAATCTCTGAATGAATTTGGAAAAAGATTCGGAAATAAAATTGCAACAAGGCTATAAATGTATGCGACGCCCACACCAAGACCAATCAACGTAAACATATTAAGGCTTCGATTTTTAATAGATTGAAAAAAGCGAACGAAGAATGGCCAACCCCCCCAAAGGACTACGGGCGTGCTTAAAAAAAATTCCACCCAAGGAAGCATATTCAGAAGTCCTTGTTCATGAATAAAATGCCGACCTCCCATGGTGATAAAAAGAAGCGGAACGCTTAAAACAGTACAAATCCAAAATCTTTTTCGCATTATAAGGTATTCATGATTGTCTTCAGGTTGATCAGGAGAGAGTGTAACTGGTTCAAGCGCCATTCCACATATTGGACAGCTTCCGGGGCCAATTTGTCGAACTTTGGGATGCATAGGACAAGTGAATTCAACGTTAACTAAATCCTTTGATAAGCCTGGCAGCTTTTTTCTCTGTAAATGTTTGTGTGATTCCATTGTTTGTCCTTTCACTAGTACCAAAGACGAATGCCAGCCACAGCGTTTAATTCAGAACTCTCGCCGCCAGTAAGTTTTTTAAAGTCAGCAGTTTCACCAAAAAGATTGGTCCAACTAACACCTATGTAGGGTGCGATTTCTCTTTTGATTTCGTATCTAAATCTTAAACTCATCGAGAGATCATTTATACCTTGGCCTGTTTCAAATTTTTCAGAGTGTTTCGCAGCACCATTGGTTTCAAAACGAAATTGTGTAATTGTTTTCTGAGCAAGAAAAAAATCTTTATTTGCTGAAATTCTTCCTGATACATGACCAGCTTCACCAATAAAAAGTGCTGCTTCGAATTCAAATCGATATATTGCAAGGCCTTGAATCCCCATAACAGCAGACAAGCGGGAAGCACTTTGATTTGAGCCCCAAATTTCTTCAAGTCGTGCACCGATCTGAGCATCAAAAAATGCCGAAATAGGGTGGCCATAAAGAAGTTGAAGATCAGTTTCGTTTTTTGCTGGTGAATTGAATTCAGAACTTCCCTCACTTTTCACCCAGACACGATGAATGTCTCCTCCGCGCCAACCGACAATACCCCAATTAAGCGAGCTGTCATTACCTGCTGATTTATACTCGAGTAAATCAAACAACAGTAGCCCGAAGTTTTCTGAATCCATAACAGGGCTTGGCCAATCGGTTTTGGAATCTGAAATCTGCGAGGCATAACTTAATGAGGTGGCTAGAAAAAATTGTAGAAAAAATAAATGAAGCGACCGAATCATGACTTCACCTCAGAAGTTTGTTTCGCAACTCTAACAACTCTGAACATGCCAAGCTCCATATGAATAAGCATATGACAATGTAAAGCCCAATCACCTATGGCATCGGCTGAGATGACCACTGATAAACGTTCGGCTGGTTTTACAATCACTGTATGTTTTCGAGGTAAAAAAGATCCAGTACCGTTTTCTAGATACATCCACATACCATGAAGATGCATTGGATGCTCCATCATAGTATCATTCACAAAAGTAAGACGTAGTCGTTCGCCAAAATGAAACGGAATAGGTTCACTGGCCTCAGAGTATTTTTTTCCGTCGATAGACCACATGTAGCGTTCCATGTTTCCGGTCAGATGAAGTTCGATTTCTCGTGCGGGCGTTCTTTGATCTTCAAATGGTTTGATCGCTTTAAGATCAGTATATACAAGCACTCGTCTAGAACTATTTTCTAATCCTGTTCCGGGTTCGTGAAGACGACTTTTTGTTTCCATCGGGACTGCGGAGTTTCCGGGTCCATGAGTATCTGGCCCGTGCGCTATTCCTGATTTCATGTTTGTCATATTGCTATGTGCATGTTCAGACATATTTGCCATCGACATACCCATATCATCCATTGAACGGATCGGACGCTTCCTGCGTTCTGGAATTGAAGCTTTAACTCCTGCTTTGGTCGCAAGTGTTCCAACAGCAAATCCGCTTCGATCAATAGTTTCTGCAAAAATGGCATAAGGTCCATCATTTTTTGGTTCTATGATAACATCATAAGTTTCTCCGTTACCAATCCTAAGTTCATCAACTAAAACGGGCTGAATATTTTGTCCGTCGGCTTGAACGACTGTCATTTTTAAACCGGGGATACGAACATCAAAGATTGTCATTGCACCTGCATCAATGAATCGCAACCGGATACGTTCACCTTTACGAAATACTCCCGTCCAATTTCCATCAGGAGAAAGTCCGTTCATCAAATAATTATAAGTTGCTCCAGTCACATCAGAAATGTCGGTCGGATCCATGCGCATTTTTTGCCACTACATACGTTCTGAAAAAGTATTTAAAAATCCTTGAGATTTTACATCTTTGACGAAGTCCGAAGCCGTGCGTTTTTGATAATTAAAGTAAGCACTTTGTTTTTTCAGTTTCCCGATGACTGTCATGGGATCTGTGAAACTCCAGTCTGATAGGACAACGACAAATTCACGATCATAGATAATGGGATCAGATTTTACTGGATCAATAATAATTGGCCCGTACATTCCCTCAAGCTCTTGTCCACCCGAATGACTGTGATACCAATACGTCCCACTTTGCTTAACGGGAAAACGATAGGTGAAAGTTTCGCCAGGTTTAATTCCAAAAAAACTGACTCCGGGAACTCCGTCCATCTCTGACGGAACTAGTAGTCCATGCCAGTGAATAGAAGTGGCTTCTTGAAGTTTATTTGTAACTCGAATTGTAGCGTCCTCTCCTTCACGAAAACGCAAGAGTGGACCGGGAACAGTGCCGTTGATTGTAACGGCAGAACCAGTCTTGCCATTAACAACAAACGGAGTTCGTTCAATGGTAAGATCGATAACATTGGTTCCGTTTGATTGTTTACTTTTATTAATTTCGCCCAATGCATAATTCGGAAGTAGATGAGTTAATCCAGCCAGTAGAGCTAAATTCCATGTGTCACCAAAAAAATCGCGCCTTGTAACTGGATCTTTTTTCATCTTGTCATTTTCATCTTGTCAGTGGATTAAGCTGAGCTTTTTGAATGGTTCTATTTTTAATACTATTCAACTGTCGTTCAGCAATTTGACCAAGGAAAAAAGAATGAATAAACGACCACAATATCCCCACTGCAAACGTGTAGACCGCACCCAAAGTTAACACTGAAATAAAATCTCCGAAACCAAAGTTAGTTCCTGATTGCGCCATTTGGTTAAAGCTCATGCCGTGAAAAAGCTTACTGGTTGCAGTCACCATAGCCGCGGGCGCAGCCCAAAAAATTAATGCACAAAGCGAATAAAAAACAGCCCACGTTGCACTGAAACTTAGCCCATCAACAAATGGATGACCGGGCACTCTCAAATGTGCGCTTTGAGCTGTAATATTACGATGTATCTCATTTTCATCGTTACGAAGCTGTGCCGTTATTTTATTGTATTCGACTTCTGTAATTTCGCCCTTAGCGAATCTGCGTTTTAGAATTGAATTTGGATCAAGGCTATATAATCTGGTCCGTTCAGGAATATTAAAGCCAAACATCGACATCATCATAAAAATCCAAAATGCCCACCAGAAAAAGTGCATTCCCCAAAACGGACCGTACTCATTAACTGTATTCATAAATTCCTCCTTTAAAATGTTTAAGACTTATAAAAACAATTCTATGGCCATTGATATTTGAAAGCCGTTATTTATCTTCGGAGTGGTCCATATTCATGTTTTTCATTTTTTATGATTCATGTTCCCGTGGTTCATCTTGCCTTTCATGCCATCCATTAACGGACAAGAACCTGTCTCTTTTGCTACAGGACAGTCCTTCATGATTTCTTTGTGACAATCGTCCATGGACTTGTCTGTTTTCATGCAATCAGCCATTTTCTGATACATGTCAGCCATATTTTTTTTCATTTCAGGTGATTGTTCAGTTTGCATTTGGCTAGTTGCTGCCTTATTTTTTGTTTGAGCGACAACAACAGTTGGAATTGATAATGAGAGAATCAAAGATAGCACAGCCGATTTGTAAATTTTTATAAACATATTAAAAACCATCCATTTGTAAGTTTAAGGTAAAGATCTTAACTTTTCTTTAGATTGCAAATAAACAGCCAGACCATGTCGTTGGCCTTGCATATGAGGTTACTAAAAAGTCTTCAATGAGTAAAAATGTCCCAAGATTCGTGGATTTTACACCTCGGATTCAGATTTTGAGACAGGTTATTTTTAGATCGGAAATAAAATTCCAGCTAGGGCCATTGTTATCATAGTTAAATTTTCAAATATCGTGATATTTGAAAGGGGTAAGTTGAAGCCAGCGCCCAGACATGCACACTGGAACTGATTATCACTCTTAATTTTTTTATAAACACCAAAAGTAGTTGTGATCAAAACTAAAATTGTCATTATGTTAGCAATTAACAAAAACTTGTCGGCAATAAACAAAAAACCCAGAGTTAGTTCAATGAATGGGTAAACTAGCCCGTAAGGTTTCCATTTGTGAGCTAATGGATCGTAATTAGAAAATGCAGTGGCAAATGATTTTAAATCCAAAAATTTAAAAAAAGACAAACCAATAAAAAAACCAGCCATCAGGTGATTCATAAATAGATGAGCTGAAAAGTTTCCTTGGCTAACTTGATAAGCTACACTAAAAATAAGAATGTAAGTGAATATAGTTATAAGTGGTTTGTAGGTTTGGATAAATGTTTTTTTTTGGGGAAGTACACTACTTGTATCTACATCGTCGTAGAAATCTGCTTTGTACTTAGGTAGATCAGCGATAGCGTTTTGGATCTCTTTAAGTAAAACAGCACGGTCTGCGATCACATCAACTTTTTTGTCAGGAAGACTTATTTTCACATTTGTAACACCAGGTAATACATTCAAACGTTTTGTAATTGTGTCTACACAAGAACTACATGTCATACCATCAATTTTATAAGTATAAGTTGTCATCATATTTTCTGGGATTAGTGGTTGCTGTGGTCTTCGGTTTTCATGTCAGTACTTGTCTTAGCTAAAACCAGTGGCAGTTCATATATAGCCTCAGCGCCTTTAACTGTATCTCTGACGGCTACGATTGTTAACGTACCTTTTGTAAGATCAGATTTTTTAGTATCACAAATAAAATGATCTCTTTTAGTTGTGCACTTAAGTTCTTTTTTTGTCTCACTATTGATAGCAGCAGTAAGTTTTGAATTTTTAATAGTTGGGCTTTTGAAATTAATATCAATTAAGTAAATTTTTATTCTTCCATCTTTTTCAGGTACAACTTCAGTATGAAATACACCAGGCATTTTTAAATAGCCACCATTTGGACCAAATTTATCTTCACCATGTCCAAATGATTTAATAGAAACAGTCAATAATATAAAAGTTAAAGTTAACAATGGGTTCATATATAATCCTATCTGTAGTTGTTAAGTTGAACTTGAACTAGCTCAAGTTCTTTTTGAATTTCTATTTTTTTCTTTTTTGAATCAAAATACCGTTCTGTGGCCCCAACTAAATCTGGAGAGTTTTTCACACCGCGTTTATATTCAGACAAAGTTAAGTTATAATATTTTTCAGCAATTAAGATTTTTTGATCAATTATCTGATATAACTCGACCAGTTCAGTCATGCGTGCTTTGTGCTGCTCAAATTGTGATTTAATATTTAAGATAATTTGGTTTTTGGCGTGCTCTTTTGCCGCTAAAGAGGCTACAGCAGATTTTCTTTTGTGATAGGTATTCCATCCAGAAAAAAGGGGTATTGTTATTAACAGTGAAACTTCTGATTCATTGTATTTCATGTCATCTTCGATGGGGGTTAGTCTTCCGAATGCATAGTTTAAATCAATCTTTGGCAAGAATTCCGAGCCCACAGAAGTTTTCTCAGATCCTGCTATTTGTTCTTCGATTTTTGCCTTACGAACTGATGGGTGATTTTCGAATGAAGATAAATTAACGTCATTCGCTATAATGCCTGTTGTGGCAAAGCTAAGGCCATCTAGCTCTTTATCCAGAATTTCTTGATTAAACAAGGCATTCAACTTTTGATGAATGATTTCGTGCTCGCGCAAAATGTTGCGTTTTTGAATTTTAATTTCACTTTCACGTAGATCAAATTCGTAGTTGTCGACTTGACTAGTTAAACCAGCGCTGACTTTACGGCTTGCCATTTGTTTTTGTGTTTGAGTGATTTTAAACTCTTCATCCAGAATTTTTTCAAGTTGGTGGATGCCTATCATTGATGTTAAAATTTCAGTTAGATCTTCTTTTGCATTACGAAGACGAATTTCATAGTTGATTCGAGAGAGCTCAAGATTTTGTGCCTGAATATCAAAGTTGGCACGGTCTTTAAAACCAGAAAAAAGATTAGCTGAACCTTGTAGGTATCCAACTTGGCCTTTATCATTATCATCATCAGTTTTTATTCTAGCCAGCCCACCAACAGCATTTAAGCTAGGTAAAAAAGGCGAATAAGTAGATTTTCTTAAGCTATCTTGTGCTGTCATATCCTGTTGTAGTGATTTCAGATCTTGGTTTGAAGAAATTAATCGGGCTTCAAATTCAGCACGTGTCTGGGCCTTGGCTATTGTTGCAGCCACGCCCAAGAAGATGACTATTAAAATGATGTTTGCTTTTCGCAAAAAATGCATATGAAAATCTTCCTATTTTTCAACTTGGAATTTGAAAGTGTCTTTTTTTCCTTTAAATTCTGCTGTTACAACAACTTCGATACGATAAGCCGTTTTAAAATCAATCATTGCAGTATAAGCCCCGTTTTTAATTTCAATTTTTAAATTCTCTGGCTTACCTTTAGGAAGCTTACTAGTCCCTGTTAGTTTTACTTCTGTCACGGTTAGGTCTATGCCTTCGTGGCTTGCAGGGTATAATTTTAATTCATTACCTAATACGACAAATTCAAGATTAATTTCTTTACCAGCCTTCACATTGCCACCATGATTGGCTTTCAAATAACCTGGGGTATTATCATGTCCTTCGTGTGAAAAGGCATTTAAAGCACCTAAAATAAATATGGCTAACATCATTTTTTTAAACATTTTTTTCTCCTTCAAATAAATTTATTTCGTTCAATCTTTCAATACTTTTTTCCGCAGATTTTTTTCCGTAGTGAAAAAACACTGTAGGAGTTACAAAAATATCTAATAGGGTAGAGCTAATCAGCCCGCCCACAATAACTATAGCCACTGGGTGAAGAATTTCTTTTCCAGGTTCACCACCAGCAAAGACAAGCGGCATCAATCCAAGAATCGCAGTTAAAGCAGTCATCAATACGGGAACAAGTCTTTCTAGTGATCCACGTATA
>JAYSQO010000129.1:0-2961 GCA_043721535.1 Bdellovibrio sp.
TTAAGATCACACTAAAAAAATTATTCGTCGTCAATATGTATATGGCTTTATCTCTATCAGCTTACGCTGAAAGGAATCCAAAATTACCTGAACCTTATGCTACTGAATCAGTTCAAAAACAATCCAGTGTGATTGGTTGGACTGAAGGTCAAACACCAACTGCTGCAAAAGGTTTTCAAGTGCAAGAATTTACTTCATTAGAAAAACCTCGGTCTATGTTAGTGCTTCCATCTGGGAATATTCTGGTGGCTCAGGCCTCTAAATCTCCTGAAGATAGCGGCGAAAGTTCACCAAACCAAATTAGTCTTCTTAAAATTAAAGATGGAGCTTTAACAAGCACGACTGTCTTTGCAAAAGATTTGAATCTTCCTTTCGGAATGGCTATCTGGAAAGATCAATTTTTTGTCGCCGAACCTGAAAGAGTTTTAGTTTTTCCTTATATAAATGAATCTGTAACTGGCCCAGGAAAAGTTATTGCAGCTTTGCCGTTTCCAAAACCACAGCGTCATTGGACTCGTCATCTACTTATGAAACCTGACGGAAGTAAATTATATATTTCTGTCGGTTCAGTATCTAATGTTGGCGAATCTCCTGATCCTCTTGATTCACGCAATGCTGCAATACTTGAAATGAATCTTGATGGAAGTCAGCAAAAAATTTATGCCAGCGGTCTTCGCAATCCCGTATCGATGGCGTGGGAGCCTACAACAAAAGTACTTTGGACTGTAGTTAATGAACGTGATGAATTAGGTGATGATTTAGTTCCTGATTATATTACGCCTTTACACGACGGAGATTTTTACGGAAGGCCATACGCTTATTGGGGAAAAAATGCAGATCCTCGTTTGAAAGGCGCGCATCCTGAGCTGGTTCAAAAATCTTTAACACCCTATTATTCAGTCGGTGCACATGCGGCTGCACTTGGTATTGAATTTACAAAAGGAACAAAACTTTTACCACCTTTTAATAATGGAGCTTTAATTACTAAACATGGTTCATGGAACAGATCAAAACTAGCAGGCTACAATGTTAGCTACGTTGCTTTTTACAACGGTAAACCTATTGGTATCGAAATTGATTTTTTAACTGGTTTTATTCACGACGAACCTACTTCACAAGTTTATGGACGTCCTGTTGCCTCAGTCGTTTTACCAGACGGTTCAGTCTTAGTCAGTGATGATGGTGGCGGTAAAATTTGGCGTGTATCACCAGAATCACCGCAAAAAATAGTTATTAGAAAGTAGTTAGATATGAAAAAAATATATCTATCACTGACAGTTATTTTAACGGCAGGGTTAATAGCCCTGCAACTGCAGGCTGATGTTGTTGCTATTGCTAATATGACTGCACGTGCAAAAATGATGAGTAAAAATAAATCTGAAGTTGAAGGCACTTTTGATTTTAAAGAAACTTCAAAAGGTGTAGAAATTAAGTACGATCTAACAGGATTACCAAAAAACCAATCTGTTGGACTTCATATTCACGAAAAAGGCGATTGTTCCTCACATGATGCAAAATCAGCTGGTGGTCATTTTGCTAAAGTCGCACCAACTGGCGGAACATCAAAAGATTTTCCAGGAAGATACGCCGGAGATTTACCTTCGATTAAAACAGATGCAGATGGTAAATCAAAAGGAACTTTTATTGTACCTGACTTAGTTATTATTTCGACTATGTCTTCGGAGCATTCTATCAAAGACCGAGCTATTATCATTCATGGCGGTGCTGATAATGTGAATGAACAATCTGCACCAAGAATTGCCTGTGGAAAAATTGAAATGCGCGCTTTAGCTAAATAGCTACTTTATTTGACAAATATTTAACAGGGTATTCCTGAACGCTGAAGCGGAAATTACTGTACGTCCTCTATTTCAGAATCAATATAAGATGTTCTCACTAAAAAATAAGTTGGTATCTAATATGCTTTCACATAATTCATAAAGCAATTTAGAAAATTAAATTTACTAGAGTTCGGGTAAGAGTTTTTTTGGCCAACAGTACACTGAATTTTAATATTCATATTTAGGTTAAAATATTTTTACTTGAACTCTTTTTTATAACGCCAACCCTTAAATAGAAAAGTGGTATATATGAAAAAACTTAAACAGAGACCAGAATTTTTCAGTCAACAGTACACTGATTTTGAAATACCGATAGATACAGATCAAATATCGATTACTCAGGATAACTACGGAAATATTAAGATTTATGACTATGAGGCTTTGTCTGAAATCACTTGTACTGACATTATAAAACCAAGAAATCAAATCATTGAGAACAACATTATTTATATGGATCAATTTTTATAAATACAGAGGCAGGATCAATCATATCCTGCCTCTTTAATTACTGTCGTAAATGATACTTGGAATTGTAATTGGAATCATTTTCGGCCTGTAAAATATCGGGATACATCTGTTCTTCGGGATGCCTTTCAGCATCAACATCTTTAGGGAGTTCTCTGTATTTGCTGTTTTTTGACTTAAAAGATATTAATTTTTTTATAGATTCTTTGATATTTTGGTAAAATTTATTTTTAATCATGTGTCCTCCTGAGTAGTTTTGTTACGATTTCATGACATTATCTTCACAGTTTTTTTGAAAGTGTCTAAAAGTGTCTAAATGCAAGACACAGACCATGAAAAAAATATTTCAGATCGTTTGTATTAAGTTCAGAAAAGCTGGCATAAAAAAAAGAACACTCAATGGGGCTTTTTCTGAACCTATGCTAAATTAAGGCCAACTCATAACAAATGTTGATTATATCAACGATGAAAGGAGAAAATGATGAAAAAGTTATCGGAACAAGTCTTAAAACATACTTCGCGTAGTCGACTACTGGTCTTAGTAGGTGATGATTCGGAGTCCTATGACCTTATACAGGCTTATTTTAAGCCTAAAGGTTATAGTGTCAAATTTTTAGGGAAAACTAACGAAGCCCTAAAAGCAGCTGAAACAGAG